>CAYGYY010000006.1:28097-42604 GCA_964354265.1 uncultured Actinomycetota bacterium | reverse complement strand
TTGACTGCTGGAATACTTTTAAAGCTTCACTATAGGCATCCAGGGAGTGCTGCAGATTTTTTTCTTTATTATCACTGCTACTTAATGCATAACTGTAGTAAAAATCCCCTTGTATAATTTTAGCAAGCGCATAATCTCGGGGGTAAAGATCAACAGTAAATACTTTTAAGGCTTCGTCTATAGATTTCATTGACTCAGTATAGAATCCTGCATTACCTGATTCAGCTAACTTCAAAAATAAAGTTGCAAGGTTTATTTTTATTGCTCCATAATCATAAGGATATTTTTCAAATGTAAATATTCCAAGTGCATTTTCATATGCAATTTTAGCTTTATTAAGGTCGTCAGGACTGCCGTTTAACGCTCCAAGGGATTCATAGGCAAGTGCCATATTCAATTGTATAGACGCATAATCTTCAGGATATTTCTCAATAGTAAATTCCTTTAATGCTTCTTCATACGCTCCTATTGCTTCCACAATATAATTGCTGCTCTCTTCTATTTCAGCAAAGCCTGTATAAGCATTTGCCAGGTTCAGTTTAACTGTTGCATATTCTACAGGATATTCTGAAAACGTAAAAACTTCAGCAGCTTCCTTATAACAGGTGACAGCTTTTTGCAGGAAATCCTTCTTATCATTTATTTCAGAAATACTTTCATAATCTACGCCCAGGTTCATTTTTGTTTTTGCATATTCAAACGGGTATTTTTCCTTCCCATAAACTTTTAAGGCTTCTTCATTTGCTGCGATTGCAGACATTAAATAATTTTTCTTGTCACGTATCTCGGATATTGCAAGTAAAGCATTTGCCAGGTAACCGTTTGTTTTTGCATAATCCTCCGGATATTTTGAGAGGGTAAATATGGATACAGCTTCGTTCATTGATGCTATGGCTTTTTTAAAATAATCTTCACTGTTTGTATCAAATGCAAGGTAGTAATAACAAAGACCTTCTCCCCTTTTTACCCTGGCATAAAGCTGCGGCCTGTTATCTTTTGATATTGATACCATGATTTCCTGGTATTTAGAAAGGGCATCCTGCGGCATCCCTTCTGAAAGAAGCTGGTCTGCATATCCTATTGAAGTCTCAAGCTTTGATTTCTCTATTCTTTCATCCCTTATACTGAAATAATATGTAGCGACAAAGGACAGGATAGCTCCTCCTACAAGCCCTATAATAGTTAAGAATATCGGTGAATTATACCAATTCTTCTTTATTTTTTTTGCCATTGAATCTGACTTATTCTTCCCAATGAATTGCAGCAACAGTTAAATAGAAATATATCATTTTAATATAATAAAGTTAACAGTCAATTAAGACACCAATTAAGCTTTTTGATATTTACAGTGAAAATGGTGACTTTTTAAGTATCGTAAAATAAATCAATAGAAATTAAAAAAGAGTAGAAATAGAATTCCAGTGCTGTATCTTTTAAGTATCGATTATTTTTGGATCGGATGGAGAGCTTACTCTTTGCCACTCATTTATATGCAAATCAAAATCAGCTATCTTTTCAATTGGAAGCAGAAGATATTTCCCTTCTGCTATTACTGCAATATCGCCGTTTGGAAGTATTATTTCACCCGTTCCTTCAAAAACCCTGTTTTTTATGGAAGTTATCCTGCCTGTCGCTTTTATTTCTTCACCTATGGGAACAGGTTTTTTATACTTTATTGAAAGCTCAAGTGTCACACTCCAAACATCTTCAGCTTTTCCGATTGTTATAGCCCTGCCTATAGTTTCGTCAAGAATAGCGGCTGCTATTCCGCCATGAAGCCTTCCTGGATACCCCTGATGTTCTTCACATGGTTTGAATATTGCTATATTTTCATTGTTGTCAGTTTCAAAAAAAGATGCTTTCAAACCGAACTTATTCTTAAGCCCGCAAATAAAACACATCTTTGAATTTGGCTGCTTGCGTTTGACTTTATGCTTCACCTGTTCCTGCCCTATTTTTCAAGAATAAGCCTGACCTGTTGCAGAAGCACTTTTGGCTGTACCGGCTTATCAAGAAATGCACTGACAGGCAGCCATGCTGAATCTAGGTCCTGGCTGGAAAACTGGCCTACATATATTCCTCTTTCATTTATAGCGGACAGCATTATTATCGGAATTGTTGCCAGTTTATTATTCCCTTTTATATCTCTTGCAATGTCAAATCCTGCAGAACTGTTTTCGGGAAACATCACATCAAGTATTATGAGATCAGGCTTAAAATTGGTGACATTATCGACAACATTCTCATCATTATACTGGGCAGAAACTTCATATCCATTAGCCTTTAAAACCATTGAAAGTGACTCAACTATATCCCTGTCATCATCAATGATATAAATCCTTTTCATTTTGACCTCACTTAAATTTTATTATTTATATTCATAGAATCATTTTATCATTGTACAATATCACTATATTAAAAATAAAGGGGAAAAGATGAATGAAGGAGTAATAGCGCTTATAGGCGCTGGAAACGGGGGGCTTGCTCTTCTAAAGGTGCTGCTTGAAATCCCGGGAGTTAAAATAAAATATGTCTCTGATGTCAACACAAATGCTGTCGGTGTGATATTTGCCAGGAACCATAGAATAGAATGTATAACAGATTACGGAAAAATCCTTGCAGATAAAGAAGTAAACCTGATATTTGAAGCTACAGGAAATCCTGCTGTATTTGAAAATCTCAGTAAGAAAAAATCCCCACAAATAAGTCTTATAGGAGCGGAAGGCTCAAAAATCATATACAACCTTTTGGATGCATACAATGAGATAAACTTAAACCTCAATGAATATAAAAATAACCTGGAACATAGAATAATTGAAAGGACAGAGGAGCTTGAAAAGGCAAATGCAGAGCTCGAGAATGAAATGCTTGAGTATGAAAAACTCAGCCAGAGACTTCAGGAAATGAATGTAGAAAAAACTAAATATCTCCTGTATGCCACGCATCAGCTTAAAGCGCCTTTTGCGGCTATACAAAGTTATGTTGATATTATGCTGGATGGGTATGCAGGGCAGCTATCCCAGCAAACAAGGGATGTAGTCTTAAAGATAAGGGAAAGATGTGAACTTTTGACTAATGTGATAAAGGAAATGCTTGAACTTGCTAAATTAAAATCACGGGATGATGGCGATGTAAGTTTTAAAAAGATAGATATAACAAATATTCTTTCTGCATCTGTCCAAAAATGCCAGGTCCTGGCTGTTGCAAAAGATATCCATATTGACTTTAAACCCCCATTGGAAACTTTTTATATCAGTGGAAACGCAAAGCAGGTCGATATCCTTTTTACAGTTTTGCTTGAGAATGCAATAAATTACTCCACAAATGGCACAGAAATCAAAATAATAATCAATAAAATAAATACGTCACAGGTCTACGTTGCAGTGAAAGACCATGGAATCGGCATTTCCGAAAAGAATTTAAGCCTGATATTCAATGAATTCTTCCGTTCAAATAATGCAGTTGAATTCCACAATAATGGAACCGGACTCGGGCTATCCATTGCAAAGGAAATAGCTAACATTCATAACACCAATATACAGGTTGAGAGTACACTGGGCGGCGGATCAAATTTTTCAGTTATTTTTCAACTTTTATAGTACTGTCATAGTAATTATAATTATATTTGTTACTCAAGCCATGGATGTCTTTTAACAAGGCCCGTATTTACCCATTTCTTTCCAAGACCTGCGATCTGTCCTGCATGTGCAAACAACAGCACCATCAATACCAGGATATTTATTACATGGTCATCTATCTGGAACAGGTTGTTGGGTTTGGGCAGTGAAGCTGTCCACATTAAAAACATAAGTACACTGCCTGCAATGGTGCCTATTCTCATCCCCACTCCGAGAGCAAGTGCAACACCTACACATAACAGCGCCAGCATAAACAGCCAGTCAATGATGCCTGAACCCCCGATTTTCTGGTATATTCCAACAGCAAACGGCCCGGTCGAGCCTTTTACAAGAAATCCGTATGTAGGGGAACCGCCAAAAACCCACCCTTTTCCGACCTCGGTGGCAAAGCCAAGACCGAATAGCTTGTCAAAAAAAGCCCACAGGAATTCTATAGCCAGTGCAATACGCAAAATAGGCAGTACTATTTTTAATCCTCTGCTAGGTTGCATTCAATAATCCTTTCTTATATATTACTAATACTATAAATTTAATAGTATATTATCAGAAAAAAATAAAACATCAAGTTTTTTAAATACTTTTATTATAGCCCCTTAGGAATGTCCGGTTTTTTAAAAACTTTCTAAATGAAGATTTTCGGGCTCTTTAATCTGAAAAGCTCTTATCAAACTGGCTGTAATAAAGATTTGCATAAAACCCGCCTTTTTCAAGCAGCTCCCCGTGGGTTCCCTGCTCTACAATATCCCCTTCATCCATAACAAGTATCAGGTCAGCATTGCGGATAGTGCTCAGCCTGTGCGCGATAATAAAGCTTGTCCTGCCCTTCATCATTTCATCCATTACTTTCTGTATGAGCACTTCGGTTCGCGTGTCAACCGAACTTGTGGCTTCATCTAAAATAAGTATCCTGGGATCAGAAAGAATTGCCCTTGCAATTGTGATGAGCTGTTTCTGTCCCTGCGATATGTTGGATGTCTCCTCGTTTAATTCATAATGATATGTATTTGGCAGTGCATGTATAAAATGATCTATATGCGCAATCTTTGCGCTGCTAATCACTTCTTCATCGCTTGCATCCTGCATGCCATACCTTATGTTTTCCATGATGGTGTCATTATATAACCAGGTATCCTGGAGAACCATTCCAAATATCGAACGAAGGTCGCTGCGGATAAAATCCTTTATATTATGGCCATCTATATAAATTCCGCCGCTGTTTACATCATAGAAACGCATAAGCAGCTTTACCATTGTTGTCTTTCCTGCGCCAGTAGGACCTACAATAGCTATTTTCTGTCCGGGTTTTACGGTGGCTGAAAAATCTTTTATTACAATCCTGTCAGGATTATATCCAAAATGCACGTTTTTAAACTCTACAAGTCCTGAAACAGAATCCAGCTTCACAGGGCCGGCTGAATCTGGTATTTCTTCATCCTCATCCAAAAACTCAAAAACGCGCTCTGCAGATGCTGCTGTCTGCTGAAGGATATTTGAAATATTTGCAAGCTGGGATATTGGTTGCATAAATGAGCGAACATAAAGTATAAATGCCAGTATATCACCAACTGCCATTTTACCCTGGATTGTCAGCCACCCGCCTATAACGGCAACAGCTACATATCCAAGATTCCCGATAAAAAATGTTATCGGCATCATCATCCCAGAAAGAAACTGGGATTTCCATGCAGCTCCATAAAGGACATTGTTATATCCGTCAAATTTCTCGGCACTTTTTGCTTCGCCGTTAAAAGCCCTCATGACATTATGGCCGCCATATATCTCCTCAACATGCCCATTGACATGTCCCAGGTAATCCTGCTGCTGTTTAAAAAACTTCTGCGAGCGTTTTACCACAAACATTATTATAACAAATGAAAGAGGTACAATCAGGAGAGCAACAAGAGTCATCACCCAGCTTATTGTAAACATCATTATCACTACACCAACGACCATAGTAACAGAAGTAATGATCTGTGTAAGGCTCTGGTTCAATGTCTGGTTGATTGTATCGACATCATTTGTAACCCGGGACAGGACTTCACCCTGGTTTGTCCCATCAAAATATTTCAATGGCATACGGTTTATTTTCTGTGAAATATCATTTCTAAGGCGGTAAGTGACTTTCATGGAAATACCAGACATTATCCAGCCCATTAAATATGAAAAAACGGCTGAAATCAAATAAAGTCCCAGTGAAAGCAGCAGTATTTTTCCAATATATTGAAAATCTATCCCTATTGATGTGCCGGCAATAGTGCCCACCACACCTTCAAAGAGCTTTGTGGTAGCCTGCCCTAAAAGCTTCGGGCCAATAATGGCAAATACTGTTGAGGCAACAGCAAACAGAATTACTGCAATTACAAGTATTTTAAACTCAGCAATATATTTCAGGAACCTTGACATAGTGCCCTTAAAGTTCCGGGCTTTTTCACCTTGCATCTGGATACCTCCGCGGTGGCCAAATCCCATAGGGCCCATTTGCTTCGGCTCTTCAGGCCTCTTGCTTTGTCCAGCCTTATTATTCATGCCAGCTCCTCCCTGCTTAGCTGTGAAAGTGCAATCTCCCTGTAGGTTTCACATCTTTCCATAAGTTCCTTGTGATTACCTATCCCTGCAATCCTTCCTTCATCATCAAGCACGATAATTTGTTCTGCTTTCATGACCGTGCCTACACGCTGGGCTATTATTATCATTGTGCTATTACTGGAATAAGATTTTAAAGCCCTCCGCAATGCTGCATCGGTTTTAAAATCAAGGGCTGAAAAGCAGTCATCAAGAATAAGTATCTCAGGATTTTTAACCAGTGCGCGCGCTATTGAAAGCCTCTGGTTCTGGCCTCCTGATACATTTTTTCCGCCCTGTGATATCTCGGCATCAAAACCTTCAGGCTTTGCACTTATAAATTCCATTGCCTGCGCAGCTTCTGCAGCTTTTATAAGTTCCTCTTTGCCGGCATTTTCATCTGCATACTTCAGGTTACTTTCTATAGTGCCGCTGAAAAGGGTGCTTTTCTGTGGTATATAACCAATTTTATCACGCAAATCATGCTGGGTTACTTCCCTGATGTCTGTGCCATCAATACTTATACGGCCTGAGCTGGTATCATAAAAACGAAGTATAAGATTGACAATCGTCGACTTGCCTGAGCCGGTGGAACCGATGAACGCTGTTGTTTGCCCTGGTTTTGCAGTAAAACTTATATCATGCAGCACATCCTCGTCAGCCCCAGGGTAGCGGAATGAGACATTCTTAAACTCGACAGAACCTTTTATTGATGCAGCGTCGTTAAATTTCCGGGGATTTGCCGGATCCTTTACTGATGACTCAGTCTCCAGCACATCGGCAACACGGTCCGCAGAAACTGCTGCCCTCGGTATCATTATAAACATTACCGAAAGCATAAGAAATGACATTATAATCATCATTGCATATTGCAAAAACGCCATCACGTCGCCGACCTGAATATGGGCCTGTGCCACCTGGTGAGCGCCTACCCATATTATAAGCAGCGATACTCCATTCATTACAAGCATCATTACGGGCATCATGGTTACCATGACCCGGTTTATGAAAAGGGAAGTCTTTGTAAGGTCTATATTTGCTTTATCAAACCTGTCTTCCTCAAATTTCTGGGAATTAAAAGCTCTTATAACCATCATGCCGGAGAGGTTTTCCCTTGTTACAAGGTTTAAACGGTCAATCAGGCTCTGCATTAACTTAAACCTTGGCAGGCTTATTGAAAATACGATCAGTATAAGGGAAATGATCACAATAACTGCAACAGCGATTATCCATGACATTGACGTGCTTTCCCCCAGGGCCCTTATTATTCCGCCGATAGCAATAATAGGCGCATAAAATACTATCCTTATCAATATGATTACAAGCATCTGTATCTGTGTGATGTCATTTGTGGACCTTGTAATAAGCGAAGCTGTTGAGAATTTATCAAATTCTGTGTTTGAAAAACCCCCGACTTTGCTGAATACATTTTTGCGCAGGTTTCTTGATAGCCCCGCTGCAGTTTTTGCAGAAAAATAACCGACAGATACTGCGCATCCGGCGGAAATAAGGGAAAGAAGCAGCATGATAAGTCCGGTGCGCCAAATATAGCTGTTTTGCAGTTTATCAGTATCCATTCCAAGAGCTTCATATTCTTTTTTTACCAGGGGAACAGCCATCTGTGTCACCAGCAGTTCATCAATATCTGCAAACTGCTGGTTTACAGCTTCCTGTATTTTTGACAATTGTTCGTCGGGAAGGTTCTCCAGTATTGCAAAAAACTGATCCGGGGTTGTGCCTTCAGGTACCCGGGAAAGATCAAAGCCCATACTGCTCCCGGCTGCAGCTGCTTTTGAGGGGTCTTCAAGCATCTGTTCTATATAAGAAACGGTAAGGAAAGCTTGTCCCATTATTGGATTGATCCTGTCCATTTCTGCCTTATCTATATCGTTTAAAACGTAAATGGGCTCTTTTTCAAGCTGCGGGTAATCCACTACATAGGTGGCATAATCATCTGATTGGCTATCTACAAGATTATAATCATTTAACACTGTCTGCCTGTCACTGGCGCTCATGAAAAGAGTAAGCTTATCCATTTCACTCTGGCGTATTGCTTCGGGAACTGCATTGACAATCCCGCCCTGCTGTATGCCAATATTTACAATGTTCGACATATAATCAGGCAGCGCCAGGTCTGCCATAGCCTGGGCAAACAATAGCACTATTGCGACCATTATTATTGCAATAAAAGGTTTAAGATATTTTGCCACCCTGAACATTATGTATTACTCTTTCTTACGGGGCATCCCTTTTGAAATATTTGTGATTATCTTGTTATTTATTTCAAAGTATTTTAGCAGCTCATCGTCACCAAGGGCATCAAATAACGATGCCATCGTATCAAAGCTTTTGCTTTTTATGGACTCAAATTGTTTTTTAGCCTGCGCTGTTAATTCTATTATTAAAACCCTTCTATCACGGGGGTTTCTTTTCCTGGCTGCCAGCCCTTTGTTAACCAGGCTATCCACAAGCTGTGTTGCAGCACTGCTTGTCGTGCCAAGAAGGGATGCAATTTCCTTAATGCTTAATGCCCCCTTTTTTTCAATTATATGGAGCATAAGCCATTGTGAATGGGTTATCTGCGCCTCTGTAAAGAAAAGATGCATTTCTGCGCTTATCTTTTTCCTTATTGCATAAATGCTCTCTATTATATTTTCAATAAGCTGTTTTCTGTTGTTCATTTTCCATCCAGGTAGAAATTAATTAAGTTTCTAAATAAATAAGTATCTTAACTAAAATTTTTATGTTGTCAAGATGATTTTTGGAATAAATATACACTCAATCAAACAAACCAACCGACACAAACCAACCTGTCTATTGACAAATGATACTGTTAATGTATCATTACAATTTAATATTGATTCTTTTTCTATTATTTGCAATTACAGGTTTTTACATCATGAAATTAATAACAAGGGATACAGATTATTCTGTAAAAGCGCTTATATATATTGCCAGGAGTAATGGCAGGGTTGTTTCTATTACAGAACTGGTCGATGAGATAGGGACACCCAGGCCATTTTTAAGAAAGATTTTGCAGTCACTCAGCGCAGAAGGAATATTAAAATCTCATAAAGGCAAGAATGGCGGATTTGAACTTGCAAAAAAACCGGAAAATATATTCCTTATAGAAATAATGGAAATATTCCAGGGTAAATTCAAATTAAGCGAATGCCTTTTTAAAAAAGATATATGCCCCAACATCAATAATTGTACATTGAAGTCAGAAATTGATGCATTGGAACTAATGGTTGAAGACAGATTAAAAGGTACGACACTTGCATCTCTTGTATCTGGTTAATATTGATCTCCTTTATCAAAATTCATTTAAATTCTTTTTAAAATCCTGATTGCATTCATTGTAATCCACTTACTTGGTTTCCCTTTCTGTTCAATGTTAACCTGGAAACGGCCATTAAAAGTATTTTCCAGCATCCATCTACCCTGGCTATCCTGTTTTGAAATCAATATATCTATTGCATCATTCATCCTTTCATCTTTATAACCCAGTTGTGTCAAAATCCCCAGTATCTCCAGTGCATCTGTCTGGTACATCAGGGGAAAACCAAACTTCAGCCATCCAGTTTTGGGAACAATATTTATATCGTGGCTTCTTTTCCAGCTTTGTTTCCTGCAGCTCCCTGCTACCTTCATGTTTGCCCAGGATATCCCTTAAAGTAAAATATCTTACAGAAGGATTGTCGGTCTCAAGGAGCCAATCTGTCGGAGCTGGCATCCACTGCGTATATTAAAAAAATAAATAAGAGTTTTGATTTCCATATATATCCTTTGCCGGGTAAAAAATTTGAGACACCTTAAAATTATGTTTTACTTAAACGAATACTTTAAAATAATAATCTCAATGATAAAATGACTCTAGATTGAAGCAATTTAAAATTTATAGCAAACACACATAAACAGGAGGCTTGTTCATGAAAATAAAAGCTTTAACATCTTCAGTAGTGATAATGTTTTTTATTTTTATCCTTACATTAAGCTCATGCTTTAATGTTGTCCCTTCCGATGCCGGTGTTGAAGAAACCAGTGCGTCAGAAAATCAATCAGCAACAACAACCCAAAAAGAGCAGCAATCCCAGGATAATTCAGCAAATGAACCGACTGAATCTGATGAAACTGGGACTACTGCCAAAGAACCTTTTAAAGAACAGATAGCAGTAACAACACCACAGCCAAATGATACTGTAGATAGCCCCCTTATTATTGAAGGCGAAGCGCGAGGAACATGGTTTTTTGAAGCAAGTTTTCCAGTCAAGCTTCTGGATGCTGATGGAAATATGATAGCTGTTCATTTTGCACAGGCACAGGGGGAATGGATGACAGAAGACTTTGTCCCTTTCAGTTCCCAGCTTATATTTGAAACCCCTGTAACTGATACGGGTGTGCTGATTCTTGAAAAAGATAATCCTTCTGGTCTTCCCGAAAATGACGCCAGCATTGAAATACCTGTCAGGTTCAATTTGCAGGAAAAAATAATTGGGGACTGCAACCCCCTGGATGGTGAATATTTTACCGGCGCTATATTAAAAAGCATTGATGAAAAAAACAACATAATAATTGTAGAGCAGCTGATAAACGGACCTGACGAGAAGATAATTTCGCCTGAAGTCAGCTTAGCAGACGACTGTAAAGTCGTAAAAATCATTCTTGAAAGGCCGGAGGAAAAAGAAATCGTAAGCGAAATATCCCTGGAAGATATTAAACCGGGAAATGAAATCGGGATAATATTTAGAGCTGATAATACTGCAAGAGCAATAATCTACCAGGAAATAGTCGAGAATTAAAATCGAACGCGATTACATGGCTAAAAATATCAAAGAAATCAATGAAAAAATAAAAATCGGGCAAGTCGTAGTATTGAATGCTGAAAAATTAACAGGCTATGATACTGAAAATGGTAAAATAGAGGATGTAAGAAAAATAGATGCAGTAACGACTGCGACTTTTGGACCCATGTGTTTATCCGGTTTAGCAGGAAAGGTATTAAAAATGAAAGCACTGGTTATGTATGACTCTACTTATGGCAATACCAAAACTATTGCCCAGACCATCGTAAAAGAAATCGGGGAAGGCGCAGAAGCTGTTTTTGTGCCGGACTTTAACATGAAAGAACTTAAAGGGATCGACCTGATTATAGCAGGAAGCCCTATCATAGGATGGAGGCCATCGAAAAAAATGTCTGATTTCCTGTCAGGGTTAAATAATGAGCAGTTAAAAGGAATCAAAGCAGCAGCATTTGATACAAGGATAAAAACCTTCGCATCAGGAGACGCGGCTAAAAAAATATCAAAAGAACTTCAAAGGGCGTCAGCCGAAATTATAATCGAACCCAGGGCTTTTTATGTTAAAGACTCAGAAGGACCACTGCTTGATGGAGAAGTTGAAAAAGCAGCTGAGTGGGCAAGGGCCATAATGGCAAAAGTGTCTTAATTAGAAAAGCTCCAGATTATATTTTCATTAAATCTCAATACCCTGTTCAATGGTATTGCCGGCATTTAATTCATAAACTGATTGATAAAGCGGCGCAACTGCTGCAAACCCCAAGCCTTTTAATGACTGTACAAATCCGTCATAAACAGAGTCCTCGACATGAACAACAAAAACCTTACCGGGCTTTTTATCAAAACTGTTTATCCACTTTAGAAGACCTTCCCTGTCCGCATGGGCGGACAGGCCTATAAAATTATGGATAGAGGCTGAAACTGTTATTTCCTCGCCCAGAATTTCAACTTTTTCTGCACCACTAATCAACATTCTCCCTAATGTCCCCTGTGCCTGGAAGCCTACAAAGACAATAGAGCATTCTTTTCTTTCCAGATTGTTCTTTAAATGATGCCTTATCCTGCCCCCCTCACACATGCCGCTTGACGATATAATAACCTTTGGCGTCGGGTCATAATTTAAAGCCTTTGAGTCCTCAACAGAATCAGTAAAATTTAGGCCAGGAAATTTCAGGGGGTTTAAGCCTTTTTTAAGTATATTCTTTGTCTGCCAGTCTGCATAAATATTTAAATCATCATCATATAAATCAGTTGCCTCAGTCGCAAGAGGGCTGTCAACGTAAACCGGGAAATTATAACTGGCTACCAATCTTTTTTCTTTAATCTCCCTTAACATATATAATAGCCCCTGCGTTCTTCCAACAGCAAATGCCGGAATAATGACATTTCCACCCCTGGATAGCGTTTCGTCTATAATCTTTGCTAAACCTGATGTGTAATCAGCACTTTTTTCATGGTTTTTATCTCCATATGTTGCCTCCATGACAACATAGTCTGCTTCCCTTATATACTGAGGATCTTTAATAATAGGCTGTCCTGTATTTCCAATATCGCCTGAAAAAACAATTTTTTGGTTTAATTCACCTTCACTCAAAAATACCTCAACTGAAGCAGAACCCAAAATATGGCCTGCATCAACAAAATTAATCCTTATACCGCCACTTATTTCATACATCTTGTTATAGCTGCAGGGAACCAGGTATTTTAATGTATTCTCAGCATCAGCTACAGAATACAGCGGCAATACTATTTCTTTACCGGAACCTTTACTTTTTTTGTTTTCCCACGTTGCATCCGACTCCTGAATTTTTGCACTGTCCCTGAGCATCACTGAAACCAGATTACAGGTAGCCTCAATTGCATATATTTTTCCCTTAAATCCTTCTTTTACCAGTAAGGGCAGCCTGCCGCTGTGGTCAATATGCGCATGCGTTAATATAGCATGATCTATATCTGTTGCATTAAAAGGCAGCTTTTGCGCATCTTTCTCATCCTGGCCCTGCTGCATACCGCAATCTACCAGGATTTTCTTTCCATTTACATCTATACAATAGCAGCTGCCGGTTACTTCCCTTGCTGCGCCATAAAATGATAAATTCATATAATTCAGACTTTCATATAAAAGATTTACATATCTTATTAATAACTGCTTTAGAAATCTGATTTAGATATTTTAGTTTTTAGATATTCCGGTAGCGCCATGGCACTTTTTAAATTTCTTGCCGCTGCCGCATGGACAGGGATCATTTCGGCCAGCTTGTGATAGTATCTTATTCCATTCCCTTTCTTTTTTATCAAGGATTTCCATCACTTCATCTGCAGGTCTTCCCCTGCTGATAAGGTCTGCCATTATTTTCATAGGTTCATCAATATGATGGAAAAAATGCTTTAAACCTGAACATAAATAATTCAAGCCGGGTTCTCCATCGGGATGATCCTTGTCTGGAAAAGTACTTTTAAATCGATTCTTTGGGCATTCGCCTCTGCAGGCAAAAAAAACATCGCATTTGAGGCAGTAAACCGGCAACAGCTCTTTTTTATCTTTTCCAAATTTTTGCAGTTTTTCTGATAGCATTAATTCACTCATATGGGTATCCTTAATATTGCCTGCAAGATATTTTGGCTCGACAAAATGATCGCAACAATAAAAATCACCATTGTGCTCAAGCACAGGGACAAGCCCGCAAGTCTGGTTAAAAACACACATGCCGGATGAAGGCATTCCCAACCAGTTTCGCGCTGCTGCCTCAAAGGTCTGTATATGTACCCTGCCTACATCATTGCGCACCCATTCATCAAAAACTATACTGAGAAAATCTCCAAATTGCTCAGGTAAAACGGAACGGTCTGAAACTGTATCACCCTCCTGGTATAGAAAATGGCCATCCTTATTAACCCGTTCAACAACCGGTATAAACTGTATCCATTCCGCCTTAGCTTCATCGCGCAGAAACCTGTAAACTTCGATGGGAAATCTGGAATTAACATTGTTTACAGTGGTAAGGATATTGTATTCTACCTTATATTTTTGCAAAAGGCGCAAACCTTCCATGGACTTTATAAAAGTCGGCTTGCCCTGCTTATCAATCCTGTAAGCATCATGCAGCGCTTCCGGTCCATCGATACTGATGCCTATTAAAAAGTTATTTTCTTTAAAGAAACTGCACCATTGCTCATCCAGCAGTACCCCGTTTGTCTGTATAGTGTTTAGAAAAGTCATTCCAGGGCGGCAGTATTTTTTTTCAAGCTCAATTGAACGGCGGTAAAAATCAAGCCCCATCAAGGCTGGTTCCCCGCCCTGCCAGGATACGACAATCTCATCTATGTTGTGAGACTCAACAAGTTGCTTTATATACTGCTCAAGTAGCTCTTCGGACATCCGGAACTTACTTTCCGGATAAAATGTTTTTTTATCCAGGTAAAAACAATATGCACAATCCAGGTTACAGATTGCGCCAGCAGGTTTTACTAAAAGATGAAAAGCTATTGGGGCATTCTTTGTCAAAAT
>CAYGYY010000006.1:19710-27997 GCA_964354265.1 uncultured Actinomycetota bacterium | reverse complement strand
TTTTTTGCTTCGTCTTCCAAACTCCCCGGCAATCGGTATTGCTACAATTAGTGATGCAACAGAAAAGACTATTACCATAACAAGGACCGCCTCATCAAAATTCGCAAGAGCCACTATCATCGCAGCTCCAATATTTCTCTGCCCGGTTCCAAGTGATAATACACGCTTAGTTGCTACAGAGGGACCTCCAAGGAGATAACCTGCGCCAAATGCAATACCTATTATTATAAAGCTTGCAAGGATGCCGTATGAGCCGAAAAGACCGATCACATAACTAAAGTTTGCAATCAATGTAAACACTATTAGAAGGATCAGGCTGTAATTTGCTGCTCTGGTCAAAATTCGCGCAAGTTTTCCTGCAACTTCAGGCCATCTTGCCCTTACGAACAATGCTATAGCCAATGGTAAAAGCATCGTTAAAAGAAGATTTTTTGCTATTTCCCATATGCCTACCTCCACTCCCGGGAGCATTAATGGAAGAACAAGTGGTAAAAAGATTATAGTTATAAGTATTAACATGACCATTAGTCCAACAGATGCGGCCACATCTGCCTTTGCAATCTGCGCAAGCTTTGGTAATGCTGGTGCGCCTGCAGCACAGGCCACCAGAATAAGACCTATTTTCAGCGGTTCGTCTAATGGCAGAAATGTCACCAGTAGAAACGCTACTGCGGGTATTATTATAAAATTAGCTACAATTGAAAGTACCACTAAGCGTACATTTTTTAATGGTTGTATTATCTGCTTTATGGTCAGGCTAAGCCCTATCGAAAGCATTGTAGAGAGGATAAAAACAAGAGTTATGAGGTCTGTAAGTGTTTGCAATACTGACATATTTACTCCTTTTTTATTTTCAATCTTGACTTATTATTTCCAAGCAATTGTCTCTGAACAAATTAAATATTATGGGGCCAGTTAAATCACTGGCCCCATTACAAAATATCATATCAGCATTTCAGGATAATAAACATTGCCTCTATTGCTGGGCCATCATTATTTTAGCCTGGGCCTCGTGGTCAACAATAAGCTCACCTGAAAGATCTACGGTCACTTTGTATATGGTTCCTGTAAAGGTGAATGGAGCTTTGTATTGTGAGGTTACTGCCTCACCAAAATCATAGCCGCAGCTCAAACCCTCAATGCAGAAAAATATTGGTGTAGTAATATCAAATTCCTCACTGCCTACCAATTTCCCATCAATATATAGCTGCCCCCTACCCGGAGCGCCTTTGGCATTTCTTGGGTCAGGCTTGCCGGTCGGTTCAAATTCGTACCTCAGTGTTACCCTTCCTTCAGGCACTTCGATGCCAGAGGTAACCTGAAGCTCTCTGAGATTGCAGTAATTATGAATATAGTGAAGCTTTCTATCCTTCATGAATAGTGTATAGCCGCCTGGAATGCCTCCATGCGCCAGCAATACGCCTTCTGCTCCACCGGTTGGGATTTCGACTTCTGCCGTTATGCTGTGGGGCCTGTTGAATATTGGCGGCGTATTTGCTATTGGAACCACTGACAGGTTCGGGTAATAGACATATTTGTTGCGGTCCTTGGTTGTTTGTGGCCGCTCAACAGCAAGCCGTTGAAATACGGTTGCATCCAATGGCATGACCTGGTACTTGCCGGCTTCAATATACCAGCGGATAGCCATTGCACGCAGTTTAACCCTGTTTCCTTCTGCAAGATTGTGGACTTCAGCAGGGTCTTCTATAATGTTGTAAAGTTCCCAGCCGTTAACATCCAGATCATCCAGTACGCTTTCATCGATTACATCACCAAGGTGGTAGCCTTTACCGGCACCTTCTGTATAACTGGGACCGGGAAATCCGCATTCGGCGCGCCATCCATCATGGTCAATTGCCCGGGATGCAAACATCTCAAAATACTGGGTGTGATGCTTTGTGGGCGTTTTAGCGTCATCAAAGGTGTGGGCAAGACTTACCCCTTGAATTGGCGATTGTGTTATTCCTCTAACAGTCTCAGGCGGGTCAATGCCCAGTACATCAAGTACAGTCGGCACCATATCGATTGCATGCGCGTATTGTTTGCGGATCTCTCCACCTGCTTTGATACCTGCAGGCCAGCAAACAATAAAGTTATCAGTGCTTCCACCCCTGTAAACATCTTTCTTCCATCGTCTGAATGGCGTATTGCCAGCCCAAGCCCAGCCCCAGGCATAGTGATTATAAGACTCGGGAGTACCCAGTTTGTCTATACGGGGCAGGATTTCCTCCAGTTTTTCCCAACGGAAATTGAAGGAGCTCATTTCGTTAAAAGCGCCGCTTACTCCACCTTCGGAACTTGCACCATTATCAGAGATAAGCATTACCAATGTGTTATTAAGCTTTCCGAGCTCGTCTAAAGTCTTTAGAAGGCGGCCGATCTGATAATCGCAGTGCTCAAGAAAACCTGCAAAGACCTCCATCATGCGAGTATAGAGCCGCTTCTGGTCAGCCGATAAAGTATCCCATTCGGGTACATCCGGGTCATGCCTTGACAGCTCGGCATTATCAGGAAATATGCCCATCTCTTTTTGACGTTTAAAGACTATCTCGCGGTACTTGTCCCAGCCCATATCAAATTTACCCTTGTACTTATCACTCCATTCAGTTGCTACATGATGCGGTGCATGAGGAGCGCCAGTGGCAAAGTATAAAAAGAATGGTTTATCAGGAGCATTGACATAGCTGTCTCTGATGAATTGAATAGCCTTGTCAGCCAGGTCCTCAGAGAGGTGGTAACCTTCCTCCGGCGTTTTGGGTGCAGATATTGAATGGTTGTCGTATACCAGATCTGGCATCCACTGGTTGGTCTCGCCTCCCAGAAAACCGTAAAACCGTTCAAAACCCCTGCCCAACGGCCAGCGGTGATATGGGCCCGCAGGAGAGTTTTCTGCAGATGGTGAGAGGTGCCATTTGCCGACACAGAATGTGTTATATCCCTGTTCAAGCAGCATCTCAGAAAGCATCCCGTTTTCAAAGGGCATCTCTCCATTATAGCCAGGATAACCTGTTGCTGTTTCCGTAATGGAAGCCAGGCCGTTGGAATGATGGTTACGGCCGGTCAGGATGCAGGCACGGGTCGGTGAACACAGTGCAGTTGTATGCATGTTAGTGTATCGCAGACCGTTCTCTGCCAGCTTGTCAATGTTTGGAGTATTGACCAGCCCTCCGAATGATGAAGATTGGCCATAACCCATATCATCCAGCACAATAAAGATAATATTGGGCGAACCTTCTTTTGCCCGAAGCGGTGCAGGCCATGCAGGCGATGATTCCCCCACTGTGCGTCCAATAACGCCTGGAAAGGGGGTCCCGGGTTTATATTCAGGTACTGCCATTTTATTTATCTCCTTTCATTTTTTATATTATTTTTTATATTATATATCGAAAACTTTTTTTATCCCTGTTTTTTTTATAATTATAAATTTTTGTCTTTATTTGTTGATAGTCTCAAAAATCCGGTTGTATTTTTCCAGGGTTATCTCGCCATTTATAAGTCTTTCTTTTAATTTGTATGCAAGGTCGGGCCTGATGGCGGGTCTGTCCCAATAATAAATAAAAGAAGCATGTAAAAAATAAATCCGAAAATAACATAGCTGAATATCTTGCTTGCCCTGGAAGTGGATTGTTCATTTACAACAGTTTCATAAACTTTGATTTTTATTTTATTATACATAAAAATGCTCCCTTTAATAAAATATAATTATTGAAAATGCCATTTTTTAATAATTATATTCCTGAAATTTTAGCTGAGATATATATTTCTTTAAATTATCATAAATAAATAGTTTTATAATGTTATTTGTGATTGGCTATCGTATTTTAAATAATATTTATAAATAGATAATATAAAAAACAACTATTGGGCTAATGAAATATGGAGTTAATATAGTATTTTTAAACTAAAACATTTGAATTATATAAACCTGGTCACTTGTGCACCAGGTTTAAATAATTTAGAAACAGGTTAAATCACCATGTCCTTATTGATTAAGTGCGGCTAGCATCTGGTTGTATTCTTCCAGGGTTATCTCGCCGTTTGCAAGCCTGTCTTTTAATACCTGTACAGGGTCACTTGTTTGTTCAGGAGCTTGCGCAGGTTGTTGCGCCTGGGCTTGTTGTTTTCCTGCTGAAGCAGCCGCAGCGCCGGCGACAACTGCAGTGCCAACGACAGCAGTCCTTCTTACTGTTCTTCTCGCTGCTCTTCTCATCATTCCCATTTTATTTCACCTTTCCTTATTTAGATGGATTTTACATGTGCTTGCTAAAAAGATGTGCACTTTGTTTTTTTATTTTAACATATATAAAAATAATTGTATAATTGATATTAAAACCAAGCTTTTTTCTGTAAAATATTAAGCAAACGATTATCAATCACATATTCATAACCACCGGAATGGTTAGCTAAGTATAAGACTATAATAATAGCTGAGATATTTTTAAGGAGCAAAAGTGAAAGAGCCCGCAAAAAAAAAGAGATTTTTTAATAAAAAAGCCTTCAACCAATATGTCCCTATAACTTCCTGGCTGCCATCATACAAGAAGCAATATATTATGTCCGACCTGATAGCTGCAGTCACTGTAATTTTTATTCTCATACCGCAGGCACTGGGCTATGCGCAGATGGCAGGAGTGCCTCCAGAGGTAGGGCTCTATACTATACCTCTGCCGCTCATAGCTTATGCTATTTTTGGCACTTCCCGTCATATAAGTGTGGGACCTTCATCAGCAACTGCAATTCTTTCATTTTCAATAATATCTGCTCTCACTGTTGGAGACCCTGAAAGATTTCTTGCCCTAACTTCTGCCCTTGCAATAATTTCCGGTATCCTTTATATAATATTTGGAATATTAAAATTGGGTTTTATTTCCAATTTTATATCAAAACCGGTAGTTGCAGGATTCATATCAGGTATAGCCCTTACAATAATAATAAAGCAGGTGCCCAAGCTCTTCGGGATAACAGGTGTAAGCGGTAATTTTTTTGAGATGCTTGTGCAAACCATCAAAAGTCTTCCCCAGACTAATGTCTGGACATTGATGGTGGGTGCGACCAGCCTTATTATTCTTTTTGTGCTGGACAGATTTATTCCCAGAGCACCTGCTTCAATTATTGCACTTGTATATGGAATACTGATAGTTACATTACTCGGGCTTGCAAGTAAAGGTGTGACAATTACTGGCGAGATACCGTCCGGGCTTCCACAGCTTGCTATGCCGGATATAGTGTTTTCAGATATCATATACCTTATCCCGGGCGCATTTGCGATTGTATTTGTCGGCTTTCCCGAAAGCCTTGGCGTTGCAAGAACTTATGCTACAAAACATGATTATGATATTTACCCTAACCAGGAACTGGTGGCCCTTGGTACGTCTAATCTTGGCGCAGGGTTCTCTTCAGGTTTTTCAGTTGATGCAAGCCTTGCAAGAACTGCTGCAGGTGAAAGAGTGGGTACAAAATCACAGCTGACATCAGTAATAGCAGCAGGGTTTGCCATTATTGTAGCCTTGTGGCTCACGCCATTTTTTAAAAACCTTCCCGAAGCCACGCTTGCTGCAATTATCATTTATGCTGTATGGCGCATGATAGAAGTAGGGGAATTAAGAAGGATATTCAAATTGCGAAGAATCGATTTCTGGCTTGCTATTGTTGCGCTTCTTGGTGTTTTAATTTTTGATATACTGCCCGGACTTGTTATTGCAGTCTTTACATCGCTTATTGCTATAACCATAAAAGCAAGCAGGCCATCTTTTGCATTTCTTGGTAAAGAGCCGGACCGTGAAATATACAGCGATACAAAAAGGAGTCCAAAAAACACTCAAATTGAAGGTCTCGCAATAATTCGGCCTGATACCCAGCTTTACTTTGCCAATGTTAAAAGACTGCAGGATGAGATCAAGAATATTGCAAAATCCGGAAAAATCAAGGCGATTATTATATGTATGGATTTAACAAGTGAGCTGGATACAGATTGTATTGATACTTTTCATGAGATAAAAGAATATCTTGATAAAATGCAGATAAGCCTGGCATTTGCTGATGTGCTTGGAAATGTGCGTGATGATATGAAGCGCACCAGGCTTACAGATGAAATCGGTAAAAATAACATCTTTAAAACTGTTAATGAAGCAGTGGAAGAATATAGAAAGCGGACCCTGTAACATTGTTAATAATAGATAGCAAAAATGATTGAAAAACAAATAGCAAAGCCTGAAGCCGGGCAGCCGAGGATATTTACCGGGGAAAGATGGTGGCCCGTTCTTATTGCAGGGATAATAACCCTGGTCCTTGGCATTTTAGTCGTAACAGTACCAATGTCAAATACAAGAGTTTTTGTAGCCATCTTTGGATTGTCAGTGGTAATGCTGGGCATAATATCGATTTTAAGAGCGATTTCACTGATGAAAAAGACAAAGATCTGGTTGATACTTTTACTGGATGGCATCATAAGCATTATCATTGCAATTACAGCATTTGTCCTTCCTGTACAGAACACCGGCATTGCTTACTTCTTCGGCATATGGCTCATAATTATTGGAATCCTGGCCATTATTTTAGGTGCACTTCAAAAGAGTATTTTTCCTATAATAAGCGGAACAATGTCTTTAATTGTGGGGCTTTTAGTGCTTTTCAGCAGTCCTTATTATGTAGTCTCAATATTAATATTTATGTTTGGCATCCAGAGTATTTTAAGGGGCATCATCTTAATAATCCAGTCAATAATGCAAAAGAAAGCAGCTTCTATTACTGCTCTTGAATCTCCTCAGCAATAATTCATATACTTTAAACATTACCCGATACGTTGTGAAGATGAAAATAACTCAGTCGGCTCGGGCAGCTTTCCGGTAGTCACTTTCTTCCACTGGACTTCAAGCAATTCTTTTGCCGCTTTTTCAATGAATTCCGGAGCAGCCCACTTATAAACATCAAAGTCGTTTTTGATGTAGCCATGGCCCAGCATGAAGTCCTTGCCTATCTCCACTGAAACCAGGTTCTGTGACGACAGGTTGGGTACCATATCAACATCTTTGATGCCCCGGTACGTATGCTCTACATCCAGGTAGAATGTCTGCTTGTCAAGGATAGCCGCCGCGGCATGCTTGTGCTCATTGGCCCAGCGCCCCACCTTTATCATGCCTTTCATGAATGTAACGACCAGCTCAGGATGCTCCTCGGCCATCACATCGGTGCAGGTAATGGCGGCAGGAACATTAGCGACCTGCATTGTCCAGTCAGGATATCTTGACAGGTCCTCAATTGCCTTGAACTTGCCTGTTGCCTCTGACAGCTGCTGTAAGGGACCGCTCTGGATATACATTGCATCAATAATACCCTTTTCCAGCGCAGCCTCCAGCGGACGGAAAGCCAGATCGTGCTTATGGTCCCGCTTGAGCCACAACTCAGATGCATTTTCCATGGGCGGGCCAACCATTTCGGGCTTATCGTACCAGTCATCCGGATATGGAAACTCCACAATCTGCACATCATCGCGTGTCATGTCATTAAGCTTTAGCATCAACTCGATGCCTTGTTCCTCCTGGATCCGCCACCAGTCACACTTTATTGTATTAAGGCTCTTGGAAAGTCCTATCTTCTTGCCTTTCAGGTCCTTCATCCGGTAGATTTTGTCTCTGGAGCGCACCATCATGCAGCCGCCTTCATAAACATGTGTTAACCCAAGAAGCCTTGTTCTGCGTATGTCAGCATTAACATGTATAGGAGGAAATAAGCCGCCGAAACGAATGAGATTATCAAGGTTGTGTATATAATGCGGGTACCAGTTGTTCTCAGCGCGTGAGCGCAAAAAACCATACTTGACACCGATCTTTTTATACTCCTCTTTGGTCCATCCCAGTTCCTGGTCAACATTGCTGGCAGACACGAGCGGACAGTTGGTGTAATAAACCTCATTCCAGTCCAATGGTACTGTTTCAAATTTTTTTTCTGTATCAGTCATTATTAACCCCTCTCTTATAAGATTTCCGGGAAAGCAGGCAGTAGGTTCCCCGTTTTTTTTATTATTCATAGCTGGTTCTTTCTTTCATAAGGCATTATATATATTATATTATAAAATATATTGTAGCAGTATTTTTTTTAAGCTTTTTAAGGCATAAACTTTAAGAATGAATAATCTTGTACCCCGGGAAATTCAACAGGTTTGAGTTATAGTTGCTTAAAATATATACTTACATAAAATTTATTAATAAGCAGAATATGTTCAATAGATTCGTAGACTTTTTTTTCACCTGGTGATATGTCTTCTGTCTATTTTTTTTTGAGTTTCTTA
>CAYGYY010000006.1:15253-19610 GCA_964354265.1 uncultured Actinomycetota bacterium | reverse complement strand
GACTTTTTTTTCACCTGGTGATATGTCTTCTGTCTATTTTTTTTTGAGTTTCTTAAAACAAATAAGGAGAAATAAAATGAAAATGTATGATTTAAGCATGATCGTAAGTAATGAGCTGCCCACCTATCCGGGTGATCCTGTGGTCAATATTAGCCAGGCGATTGATTTTAAACAAAGCGGATATAATGTCATGTCGGTCTGCATGGGTACCCACAGCGGAACACATCTTGATGTTCCCAGGCATATGATTGACAGAGGGCTTTCAGTGGACGCAGCAGATTTGGATAAGTTTTTAGGTCTGGCTTTATTTGCCGAGATTTCGAAAAGTAAAAATGAAGAGATCACTATTGATGATATAAAGGACCTGGATTTAAGAAAAGATGATATTCTGATAATCAGGACAGGCTGGGAAAAAAACAAATATAAAATGGATTTTTTTTATGGTTTCCCATATTTTTCTGTCGATGTAGCAGATTATCTTATATCAAAAAAAATAAAAGCAATAGGCGCAGATATTCCGACTGTTGACGGTCCGGGCCGGAATGGAGCTTTTCATAAGAAGTTAATGCTTTCAGGAATAATAATCATCGAAGCGCTTATAAATTTAAAACAGGTTGTCGGCAAAAGGATGTATTTCAGCGCCCTGCCTATCAAAATAAAAGATGCTGATGGCTCGCCTGTAAGGGCTGTAGCTTTTGAGCTCTGAAATGATTTTGAGCTCTAAATGATTTTCTGTTTTTTAATAGACAGCTATAAAGCCATGAGATGCTGACACTATGGCAGCATGCCATGGCTTTCAATAAATAATAAATGTTATCTTGTTTAAATATCAGTTTCAAACAGGTAATTGTGTGCCAGTGAAAGCATCCCGCCTGATACGTTTTTGGCCTTGAAACCATTCTGTAAAAGTATGCGTGTCGCATAATAAGCGCGCTGGCCTGAGCGGCAAATGACATGGATTTCCCGGTCACGGGGTAGTTCGTTAAGTCGATTGCGCAGTTGCCCCAGCGGGATATTAACAGCTCCCGGCACACTTTCCACTGCAAGCTCTACCGGTTCGCGAACATCAAGAATGAATCCGGTTCTGGCAGTATCCCAGTGGCTTAGCGGCATATCATTTCTCAATATATCGGCTGCAACCATCCCTGCAAAATTTACAGGATCTTTTGCGCTACCAAATGGCGGAGCATAACAAAGCTCTACTTCATCCAGGTCATATATTGTGGCGCCCATTTGTATCATGGCTGCAAAAACACTTATGCGTTTATCAACGTCATCTTCTCCAAGCGCAGTTACGCCAAGGAGACGTCCATCTGATTTGCGGAAAATGACCTTCATTGCAATAGGCTTTGCCCCGGGATAATAGCCAGCATGAGAATTCGGATAGATATATATTTTTTCATAATCAGTGTCGCCAAGCTTTTTAAGCATCTTCTCGCTGACACCAGTCCATGCTATGGTCGCACCGAAAAGGCCGATTACCGAGGTTCCCTGTGTTCCACGGAACCTGGAGTCCCGACCTGCGATCACGTCGCCCGCAATTCGGCCCTGCCTGTTAGCTGGTCCTGCAAGCGGAATCAAGCTCCACTGGCCGGTTACAAAATCCTTTACCTCAACAGCATCGCCGACAGCAAAGATATCAGGATCGCTTGTCTGCATATGTTCATCCACACGGATACCCCCAAGCTGGCCTATTTCCAGTCCAGCCATTTTTGCAAGAGTGGTATCCGGGCGTACACCAAGTGCCAGTATTACAATGTCAGCAGGATATATCTTTCCTGATTTTGTTTCTACCTCTATAGTGCCATTTTGCGCCTGTTTAAAGCCTGCTGCACCATCACCAAGCGCCAGTTTTACACCATGCCTCTTTAAATAGGCTTCGATAACACGCGCATGCTCCACGTCTACCGGAGGCAGAACCTGGTCTATCAGCTCTACAAGAGTTACGTCAAGACCACGGTGGACAAGGTTTTCCACCATCTCCAGGCCGATGAACCCTCCGCCAATAACCACAGCCCGGCTCTTTGGTTTCTTGACCTGGAACCCTGAATAATGGTCCAGGCCGACCAGAAATGCGGTGCCTTTTTTAAGCCACTCCCGGATTGCCCTGGCGTCCGGTACAGTCCTTACATGAAATATACCAGGAAGGTCTATCCCTGGTATCGGAGGATGTACGGAAACTGCTCCGGGCGAAAGAACAAGTTTATCATATGATTCAATTGTTATCTCACCAGTTTCAAGATTCTTAAGTTCCACAGTTTTCTTTTCAGGTGAGATCCCAACTGCTTCACAATGTGTCCTTGCATCGATTGAGAACTGAGAGCGGAAGGTCTCCACATTTGCAACTAAGAGGCTTGCCTCCTGCGGTATAACACCGCCTACATGATAAGGCAGCCCGCAATTAGCATAGGAAACATATGGCCCTTTTTCCACCATAATGATTTCAGCTTTTTCGTCCAGCCTGCGAAGACGCGCTGCACAAGATGCACCGCCGGCTACACCGCCAATGATGATTACTTTCATATAAATCCCTCCTTGTTATATTGTTATTCTAAAATCGCTGATTATTCTTTTTCCTGAATCGCAGTTTACCTGAATTGCAGGTTAAATATCCGAGAATTGAATAATGTTTTTGATGTCACCGGGTTGTTTATACAGGACCTGTTGGAAATTATCAGGTTTTTCCCGTCGTGTAATTAAACGCTCCAGCCACTTTTTGTCAGCTTTAGACAGGACTAATCCAGCCTTGTACCAGTGGCGCTTGTTTGCATTTACACTTCCCACTATAACGTTATTCTGAAGCACTGTGGCCGCAGCAATATCTGCTATAGTCCAATCAGGAGCTGCACCTCCCTTACCTACACCAGTCAGGCAAACGATACCTCCAGATCCCACATTTGTAATGGCATCTGCGATTACCTGCCCGACTCCCGTGCACTCTATAACAACGTCCGGTTTAAATCCAATATCTGAAATGGCTTTTGAATGATAGGTTGCACCAAGGTCTTTTACCAAACCAGGTTTAGGGCCTGATGTTGCTCTATCCAGTACATGAACATCTAATGCTAACTCCATACCTACTAAAGCTGCCAGAAGGCCGATGGGGCCTGCACCTGTTACAAGAACATTGCGCGGTTCCCAGTATGCACGCTGGCCTATGGATTTTACCATCTCCCAAGCTTTAGCCAAGACCGTAGTAGTTTCATGCAAAACACCCAGCATTCCAAGCGCAGGGTCCACCTTCAATGCATACTCTGGTTCTATTCTCCACCGTTCTGACATGTAGCCATCAATCTCTTTGATACCGCGTTCTTTGTATAACCCGTTTCTGCACATGTCCCACTCTCCTACTGCACAATTCGGGCAAGGAACCGGGTCCGGTCGCCTTACAATTCCAACAACAAGATCCCCTTTATTAAATGCTGTGGTAGGTCCGGGATCAATGACGCGGCCAAGTGATTCATGACCCAGTACAAGGCGAGATTTACCTTGCGGCGCCCAGCCGTATTTACCTTCAACAATTTCAACATCGGTTCCGCAGATTCCAGTTGCTATAGCTTCCACAAGCATCGTTCCGTTACTTAAATCCGGTTCAGCAATATCTTCCAGCTGAACACTGCCCTGTTTTCCGGGTTCAACAGTAATTGCTTTCATACTTTTGCTCACTTTCTTTAAATGATATTTAGTTTTTTCTTATTAATAGAAACAGGATGATTAATGAAGTCTGGCAGTTCTAAAGTTAAAACTCGCATAATTCTTATATTAAATAAATTATACCATAAATTCAAAAGAGGGGTTATGGTTATATTTGTTTTAGAGCCGCTCTTATTTGTCTTTGAAGAAAAGACAAACTGATGGCAGTATCTGATCTGAATTAATTTTTAATAGGGCATTCCATATCAAGTAAGATTTATAGTATGCCTTATTTTATTTTCTGTTTATCGGAAAATTTCATTGAATGTTCCAATGTTTGAACGCATAAAAAGGAAACGTCCTCAGCGAACAATAGGCCGATTCCATGAAAACTGTTCCAATTACCAGTATAAAACTGGTCAAAATACTGTTCTTATCATCCTTGTTCGAGCATATACTAAAAAAATTAGTTTTTTAAAAATATTAAAAGTAAAAATGCAACCAGTTTGCAGCAAATATGCAGGAAAAGGTAAAATAAGAACAGGATGGTGCAGAGTGAATACATTTTTACTACTGGCTGCAGTAATTACAGGAATCGCCATTATTTCAGCAGTTTTTAGCTGGTTGTGTTATAAAAATTTTACCGAAATATAATAGAAGATAAGATTTAATATACGAAAGCATTAAATAAGAAATTCTGCTAAAAATATGATGCTAAAATATG
>CAYGYY010000006.1:3012-15153 GCA_964354265.1 uncultured Actinomycetota bacterium | reverse complement strand
TTAACAGGTGAGCTGTACACAGATTGCATTGATACTTTTCATGAGATAAAATAATATATTGATAAAATGCAGATAAGCCTGGCATTTGCAGATGTGCCTGGAAATGTGCGCGATGATATGAAGCGCACCAGGCTTACAGATGAAATCGGTAAAAATAACATCATTAAAGCTGTTAATGAAGCTGTGGCCTTTGATTATTTGGATCCTAATCATTTTATAATTATTATACTAATCTGATGCGGCAACCCGTTTTCAATAGCAAGGAGGAAATTAATAATATGTGTTGCAAATCTTCTGATATTAAAACAACTAAAACTTTTGTCTTTGATGACACAATAAGCGGCATAGCCGGCATTTTTTGCAGCGATGAGCGCTTTGTCGATGCAAGCCTGTCATTTTTGAAAGACATACTTAAACTTAAAGGGTTTGACCTGATTGTAACAGCCGGCGGCCCTGCCTTTATAAGCGCAGATGTTAATGTGCTGTTGGATAACATAAAGCTTCTAAAAGAGGCACATGATTTAAAAAGGATAATCCTTATTTCTCATGAGGATTGTAAATATTACGCTAAAAAGTATAAAAACATTGATGGCAAAAAGATTATCAATCACCAGCACAAAGACCTTCTGGACGCACAACAAAAGCTTAACCAGCTATTTCCGGATATTATGGTGGGTAGTTATTTTGCACGTATTACCGATGGGGAAATAATTTTTGAACAATTACAATAGATCAGGATAATACTCTATTTGATTATTTCTTTAATCTTTAAATGCTTAAATTTACAGGTAGATTTTAAAAATCTCAGCACAGCTCTAGAACCGTTTTTAATTTTGGACAAAGATTTCTTACATCATATTCGCCCAGAGTTTAGCCACTCTTGAAGTTCAATCATTGCTTTTTGGGGAACCCTTAAGAGACCTTCCTGCGAACGGTCCAGGTCTACTATTAATGAAAATACTATCCAAAGGACCAATACCAGTATAATAGTAGCAATAATGTTGCGCCTCTCTGAATAACTGCTGCTCATCCCCACTAAAAATAATGTTAACATGGATACTACAAGTAAAATCTCCAGAATAGCCGGAGGCACCCGCATCCCTAAAGCAGCATTTATGCGCTGGGCATAGACATTGACTACTTCATTAATGGAGCTGATGTATAAAGTTGTTGGAGGATCCGGATTTTCCCTTATAATGATCTTTGAGCTTTTCCACAATTCTTCCTGTATTTGTATGGACCGGGTTTGTGCCCCTTCTGTGTCACCATTGTCAAGTAAAGCTATCCGGATATCCACATATTCACGAAGCAAATCCTCTGCTTCAGCACTATATGGCTCATCAATATAGCCTGCCCGCAGATATGCGGTTCCAATGGCATTAGCTTCTGCAACAACAAGCTGGCGCCTTTCATTGAACAGGCCTCCGGCAAAATTTACCATAAATGCAAGCATAAAAGCAAGCAGGCCAAGCATTGCCGCTACGACTACAGAAACAGACGGACCTGATTTTGGAGTTGCTTTCCTGACAAATATGTTTCCTACCCTGTAGCCGCCTTCTATTGCCGCATAGAAAAGCACTAAAGTAATTAGAAAGACTGCCCAGATGGGCAATAAATAGCTCATTTATTTCCTCCCCTGCTTGATTAAAACTTATAAAAAATTAAAAGTTCACATTATTATACAATTATTTTCTTTATAATTTACTATTTTTTACTTAATTTGCAGATTAGCAATTTTAGGGCCATCCGTTTGTGACATAAAACATGTTGATTAAATAAAAAAAAACAATAAAATATTTATTAATAATTTTAAATAACAAATTCATTCTATAAAAAAGGGGTGGGTTAAATATTATGCTATTACCGCTTGCGCTGGCACAATTTATCTGCAGCTTTGCCGGTTCAAATTTAAATGTGATGATAAACGACATTGCTGAAGACCTGGGCACAACAGTAGCCGGCGTTCAGCTTGTCATAACTCTTTTTACCCTGGTAATGGCAGCGCTTATGATACCGGGAAGTAAACTGACAGACATATGGGGCAGGAAAAGGTGTTTTATAATCGGCCTTGGTATCTATGCAGTAGGTGCTCTTATGTCAGCACTGGCTACCAATCTTACAATACTGATTATAGGAAATTCAATATTGGAAGGCGTAGGCTCAGCCCTTTTAATACCGCCTATCTATATTCTCCTTACAGTTTCGTTTACTGACCTGAGAGCCCAGGCAAAAGCTTTTGGAGTCATCAGCGCTATGTGCGGAATCGGGGCAGCAGCCGGGCCTCTTATTGGCGGAGTGATTGCAACTTCACTTAGCTGGCGCTATTCCTTTATTCTACAGCTTATCGTAATCATTCTGATTATGATACTTGCAAGACGTATATTTGATCCAGGCATAAAAGGTCCCAAACCTGCATTTGATATACTTGGTGCAATTGCTCAAGCCCTTGGTTTGATCTTTATTGTTCTTGGGATACAGCTTTCAGGACAATATGGATGGCTTACCTCAAAAAAGGACCTGGTAATTGGCGGTACTGTCATTATACCTGAAGGCAGTATTTCCCCGGTCTGGGTCTGTGTCGGTATAGGCGCAATAATTCTGGTCCTGTTTTTTGTCCATATATACTTCAGGGAAAAAAGAGGAAAAGAACCGTTATTATCAATCCGGCTATTTAAAAATAAAACCAGCAACCTTGGACTGACAACACAAACTGTTCAATGGTTGCTTTTACAGGGAAGCTTTTTTGTTATAGCTGTATACCTGCAGACAGTCCGCGGTTATAGCGCTATCCAGACTGGCCTCGTTCTTACTGCATCTACCGCCGGTATACTCCTCTCGTCTTTCCTATCAAGCAGGCTTGTAAAGAAATTCTCAAGGCGCATACTCATAATAAGCGGCTTTGTCATTACTGCACTGGGAACCGTGCTCCTGCTACTTCTTGGCAGTGCTACAGGAAGTATCTTCCTGTTCCTCCCCGGATTATTCCTTATAGGTGTAGGAATAGGAGTTATGCTGACTTTCTCAGTCAGTATCGTCCAGTCTGCCTTTCCTGAAAAGGACCAGGGAGAAATATCAGGCCTTTCAAGAGCTATGTCAAACCTGGGTTCTTCGCTGGGCGTTGCATTAGTCGGCTCAGTCCTTGTAACTGAATTTGCACCTGTTAATGCAAATTATGTCTATGCACTTATTGTAATGGTTGTAATCGGCCTTATAGGGTTAATTGCATCAATTCTGTTGCCAAGAAAACCGGTCCAAACTGTCAACAATACCGATTAAGTAGCATACATTGAAATAGTTGATATTTTAAAATTAAATACTGTGTGGATAAAACGTGGATTACGATAAAACCATAGATTCTGTAATAACCTAAAAATAATCTATATGAGAGGCGACTTTTTTATAATGAGCTAAAATTATTTAACTAAGGAAGAATACAATGAGTAAAAAAGAATCTTTAAAAATTGATTCTCCTAAAAAAAGCAATACTTTTCCTATTGGCGCAAAACTTTATCCGGATGGAGTAAATTTTTGTGTTTATTCCAAAAATGCAACTGCAGTCGACCTGCTTCTTTTTAATAAGAATAATGATGCAAAACCATCCACGACCATAAAAATGGATCCACAGAAAGATAAAACTTATTTTTACTGGCATGTTTTTGTTCCAGGCATAAAAGCCGGCCAAATATACGGTTTTAATGTCAGCGGTCCTTATGAGCCTGAGAGAGGCTATCTTTTCGACAGCGATAAAGTAATGCTTGACCCTTACGGACTGGCAGTTACCGTACCAGATAAATACAGCCGCATTAAATCAAGCCAGGCAGGCAAAAACACTGCTTCCGCAATGAAAAGTGTAATTGCTGATACTTCTGCATACGACTGGGAAGGAGACAGCCAGTTAGGCATACCTTTTACACGGACTGTCATCTATGAGATGCACGTGAAAGGATTTACTGCAAATCCAAACTCGGGTGTTAGTAAAAATAAACGGGGAACTTATCATGGTGTTATAGAAAAGATAGGTTATCTTAAGGACCTTGGTATCAGTGCAGTTGAATTGTTGCCGGTTTATCAATTCGATGAACAGGATGCAGCCCCTGGATTTAAAAATTACTGGGGTTATGCGCCGGTATCTTTTTTTGCGCCCCATACTGCATACAGTACAAATAACGATCCCCTGGAAGCATTGAATGAATTTCGCGATATGGTAAAAGCCCTTCACCGCGCCGGCATAGAAGTAATCCTGGATGTTGTATACAACCATACTGCAGAAGGCGGAAGCGACGGACCCACCCTGTGTTTCAGGGGTTTTGAAAACAGTGCTTATTATATCCTGGATGAAAACAATAAGAGTGTCTTTGCAAATTATACAGGGTGCGGCAATACGCTTAATGCAAACCATCCGGTGGTCCGGAGAATGATAATAGACAGCCTTCATTACTGGGTAAAAGAAATGCATGTGGACGGCTTCAGGTTCGATCTTGCTTCCATACTAACAAGAGATGAATCAGGAAACCCTATGGCAAATCCTCCAATCCTTTGGGATATAGAGTCTGACCCCATAATGGCCGGCATAAAACTTATAGCTGAGGCCTGGGACGCTGCAGGGCTTTACCAGGTCGGAAGTTTTATCGGGGATAGCTGGAAAGAATGGAACGGCAGGTTCCGCGATGATGTAAGAAGCTTTTTTATAGGTGACAAAAATACTGTTTCAAAATTTGCTACCCGCCTTATTGGCAGCCCTGATATTTATCACCATAAAGACCAGGCCCCGGAGCAGAGCATCAACTTTATTACCTGTCATGACGGATTTACCCTAAATGACCTTGTTTCATATAACAGCAAGCATAATGAGTTAAATGGCGAAGAAAACAGGGATGGTTCAGATAATAATTTCAGCTGGAATTTTGGAATAGAAGGACCAGCTGATGATAAAGAAATTGATAAGATCAGGAATCGCATGGTTAAGAATTTCCTTTTAGCCAACATGGTTTCATTTGGGACCCCGATGCTTCTTATGGGAGATGAGGTGCGGCGTACCCAGGGTGGCAATAATAACAGTTATTGCCAGGATAATATTATCAACTGGTTTAATTGGGATAATTTAAAGAAGCATCAGGACATATACCGCTTTGCCAGGACTCTAATAAATTTCAGGTTCCGCAGGGATGTTTCTGTTGAAGACCCTAACCTTACTTTGTCTGATTTTCTCGACAGTTCAAGTTTCCACTGGCACGGGATAAAACTATGGCAACCTGACTGGGGAGAAGACTCTCACTGTATAGCTCTTAACATTATAAGCTTTCGGGGTAATTATACCTTTCATTTTATGATGAATGCTTACTGGGAACCCCTGGAATTTGAAATACCGCCAGTAACGGAATCATTCAATTCCGGATGGAAAAGATGGATAGATACTTACCTGGAGTCGCCTGAGGATATACTGGATGCGCCCAATACTGCGCCAAGTATTAAAATCAATAGTCACCTGGTGCAGCCCCGCTCTATCGTGGTCCTTATTGCCGGGAAAACAAAGACCCGTTAAATAAAACATATGTTATAAAAATATTTTTATTTCTTAACACCTCTGAAGAAATTTCCCTTCAGTTTAGGGTCAAGCAGATGCTCGGGTTTTAAGAACCCTGAACTATGGATAAGTCTGGCAACCAGGCCGGTCCAGCCAGTCTGGTGGCTTGCCCCTAAACCAGCGCCATTATCTCCATGGAAGTATTCGTAGAATAATATATAATCCTTCCAGTGAGGATCTTCCTGAAACTTCTTTGTGTCTCCATGCACAGGACGCTTGCCGTCTTTGCCGGGAAGAAATATTTTTGAAAGCCTTTTACTGATTTCCATCATAACTTCAAATAAAGTCATCAGGTTTCCCGAACCAGTTGGGCATTCTATTTTAAAGCTGTCGCCATAATACATGTAGTACTGAAAAAGCGCCCTGACTATAAGGATATTTATCGGAAACCATATAGGTCCCCTCCAGTTTGAATTACCGCCAAACATGCCTGAGCTTGAGTCAGCAGGAGTATAGTCTACCCTGTATTCTTCACCATTAACATTAAAAATGTATGGATTATCCTGGTGAAATTTGGATAATGAACGTATGCCATAAGGGCTCAGGAATTCTTCTTCATCCAGCATTTTTTCCAGAACTCTTCTCAATTTTTTTTCATCCAGTATAGCAAGACAGGAGCGGTCGGCTACCAGTCTTTGTCCCAGATTAGCCACACTATTTTTTACATTAGGATGTGAATCAAAGAATAAATTTACTTGCTTCATAAGCCCGGGAAGTTTATCCCTGGAATCTTTTTCAATGACCGTGGCAGCACACAGGGGAAGCAAACCCACAACTGAGCGTACTTTCAACCTTACAGGATCTGCACCGGGCAATCTTAAAAGATCATAAAAGAAGCCATCTTCTTCATCCCACATGCTTCCAATTTTTTCATCAACGTTTCCTATGGCAGCTGCTATCCAGCAGAAATGTTCAACAAATTTCAGCGCCATATCCACATAGGCCTCGTCCTGTTTTGCAAGTGTGATAGCAATTTGAAGCATGTTCTGGCAAAAGAGCGCCATCCAGGCTGTCCCGTCAGCCTGCTCAATATAACCTCCGGTAGGCAGGGGTTTGCTGCGGTCAAAGACCCCTATATTATCAAGGCCTAAAAAACCTCCTTCAAAAACATTTCTCCCGCTGCGGTCTTTCCTGTTTACCCACCAGGTAAAATTAAGTAAAAGCTTATGAAAAGCATTTTTTAAAAATGTTAAGTCCCCTTTTCCATAAAGCTCCTGTTCAGTATTATAAACAAAGATAGCCGCCCAGGAGATTACAGGAGGGTTTACATCTGAAAAGTTCCATTCATAGGCAGGTATCTGCCCATTGGGGTGGAGATAGAAATTATCGAGCATTAATAAGACTTGTTCCTTGGCAAAGTCAAGGTCTGCCAGAGCTAATGGTATTGTATGAAAAGCCAGGTCCCAGGCTGCATACCAGGGATATTCCCATTTATCAGGCATGGAAATAACATTATCATTGACCATATGAAACCAATGCCTGTTCCGGATTGTATCAGGAATCTCCGGTTCCAGAGGTTCCTTTACGTGCCCGCTTAACCATCTTTCTACATCATAGTAATAATATTGTTTGGTCCAGAAAAGCCCTGCCATTGCCTGCCTGAAAACATTTTTTTCTTCTTTTGAAAGTTTCGAAGAGATAATAGATTCATAAAACTGGTCTGCTTCTTTAAGGCGCACCTTGAATATCTCTTCATAGTTTTTGTTGAAATCCATCTTATCCGAAAATTCGTCAGACGATACCAGCCTCATCCTTATAACTTGGCTATCATTGCTGCCTATTTCAAGTTCATATAATGCAGACATTTTTGTACCCGTCTTTTTTATATTTACCGCTTTTTCTTTTCCATTTACAACAAAATCATTTATACCGTCCTTAACAAAAGATGAGTTACTAGGACTGTCGAAAAGTTTCTCGTTATTGGTCTCGTTTTCAGTAAAGAGAAGTTTGGGTTTTTTATCCTTCTCAAAAAGTATATTGTATTTCCCCAGCTCAGGATGAATAGCCTGTACTATATCCATTTCCGCCTTACCTTTGAGATTCTTCAAAACAGGTTTTTTAACAGTTTTTTTGCCTTCCCAATAATTGCGGAACAATATTGTAGGCAACACCGATAGCTTTGCCGGTTCCGGTCCACGATTTGTAACAGTGATTTTAATCAGTATGTCTTCCGGAGATGATTTGGCATACTCAACCATTACATCAAAGTAGAAATCCTTATCAAATATTCCTGTATCTATCAGCTCATATTCCAGTTCATCTTTTGATTTTTTGCTATTTGTTTCCAGCAATTCAAGGTAAGGATATTCCAGTTGGGGGTATTTATATAGATATTTCATATAGGAATGTGTCGGTGTGCTGTCAAGATAGAAATAGTATTCTTTGACATCTTCCCCATGATTGCCTTCGCCGTTGCTTAACCCAAAAAGCCGCTCTTTTAATATCGGGTCCTTTCCGTTCCACAGCGCAAGAGAAAAACACAGCCTCTGTTTTTCATCTGAAAAACCTGCAATGCCATCCTCCCCCCAGCGGTAAGCCCGCGAACGCGCCTGGTCATGGGTAAAATATTCCCAGGCATCTCCTGTAGAGCTGTAGTCTTCACGAACTGTACCCCATTGCCTCTCAGAAAGATAAGGTCCCCATTTTTTCCAGGGGATATTTTTTATTTTCGCATCGTTAAGCCTTTCACTTTCCATATTTTTCTCCTTGAAATATTCTTAAAGGTAAATTGAATATTTATTATTGTAACATTTTTATAGGGATATCCCTATAATCTGTAATGTAATTCTTATAACCCATGCTAAACCACCATTAAATTCCTACAGGTTTATTATATCAAGGAGTTATATATGACAGCTTTATTTTATTGCTTTAAAATAATCGGCCATGTCCTAAGATAAGCAGATTTTTCTAGATATGAAGAAACTTTTTTTGTTTCTTCCTCTGTAGAATTTGAAAGTGCGGTGATTTTTTCTTCCGGATAACCCTTTTCAATGCATGCCAGGATTAAATCAAGTTTGTCATATGATATTCCCAGTGTTTCTTCATCATTTATGCCGGGGATTAAATCGGGACTTGGCGCTTTTTCCAAAATATAATCCGGCAATTTTAAATATTCAGACAATCTAAAAACCTGGGTCTTATATAAAGATATTATTGGCATTATATCTGCAATGCTGTCGCCGTATTTTACAAAAAATCCTGTGAGCCACTCGCTTTTATTTGCGCACCCTGCAAGCAGGTAGTTGTTAAGTTCAGCATAATAAAATAAAATTATACTTCTCAACCTGTGTTTGATTCTATAGAACGCTATGCCTTTTGAGAGCTCTTTATCGCTGCCTCCCTCAAGGTTTGCCAGGAATATATCTTTTTGCAATCTTTTAGATAAATCTAATCTCTTGTTATAAACAAATTTTTCAACTAAACCTCTTTTTACAAAGAAAGTGGGAGGATAAAGTCTGTATACGCCTATTGCAGATAATATATTGGTTATTATTTTATAGATTACCCTTACCCCAAGTTCATTTGCATACTTTTTGGCATCTATGGCATTTTGCCTGCTGGAATCTCTTTCAGGCAGCATGACAGCAATAACATTGTTTGCGCCCAGGGCTTCCACGCATAATTTTAGAACCAGCGCTGAATCAATTCCGCCGCTAAACCCAACTACAGCGCCCTGCCTGTTAAGGTCTGTCACATATTTTCTTATAAAATCTATTATATTATTTTTAGTTATTTCTAAATTAAATTCCAGCAAATTTATGTTTTCCATTTATGCGCCCAATCAGTTTTGATGTTTTTTTGTTTGCCAGGTCATTATATAAAAAATATTTTAAATTTATCAGTATCAAATAGAGGTATTTAACAGGTTAAATGCTGCCCAAAGCAGTAATAGTTTATAATGTTAAATATAGGCAATAAATTATTGCTTATAATCGCTCCCCAGTATAATAGTTATGTCTACATTATCAACATTGTTGGATGATTCTTTTATCTCGCCTGTACCGAGGAACTTTTTTAAATCTTCAGCAATATTATTTATCCCGGACTTTTTCGTAAATATGATTATTTTAGTATTTGTATAGTTAAAACTATCTGCATTTTTTGTTTCAGTAACTTTGATAATATTTTTATCCTTATTAAGCACTGTCTCAATTTTACTTTTAGCTTTAGCTGCAATGCCCGGGGCGCCCTTGCCATTTAGAATATTTACAAGAATTTTATCAGACGCATCACTTGCAGCATTTGCTGCGCTTGTACCCGCTGAAGATAGTGAAAAATCCTTACCAATTATAATGACTATATCAGAAACCTGGGCAGTTCCTTTTTGGGTTGTTATAATGCCAGCTTTTAATATCGTTTTTATTTCTTCAGCAGCTTTAACAATTTCCTGTTCATTGGACTTACAGATAATCTTTGTATTTTGATAGTTATAGTTATCTGCATCAATAACCATATATATACCGTATCTGTTTTTGCCGTCAGAATCCTTAAATTCTTTAAATAATCCAGCTGTTTTTGCTGCTATTCCCTTGATGCCTACGCCGTTTAGAAAGGACAAAATAAGAGCATTGCCGGCCTCAGCAGTTGTGGTCTGTGCAGAATTTGTTTTGGCAGCATTTCCATCAATTGTCCCTGTATAATTATAACCAGATTGAATATATTGATTAACAAGACTTGCAAACTCAGCTGAAGACAGGAAATAATTAAGAACAGCAGTTCTGTCCAGCACTTTAAGCTGATTTAGCCATTGGGCTGCTCCATTTGAATCAGGGTCCCTGTCCAGTACAGCCTTATATAAAACAGTTATATACTGGGTATTTGTCAGGTTTCTATCTTTGAATTGTTTACTGAGGATGATTTCCCTTATCATGTCTGCATGGGAAATTGTACCTGCAACTAACTTATCGGCCCAATTATTTAGAGTTGTTGAATCAGGATCGATATTAAGGCTTTTTTGATATACCCTTTTTACAAATGACTGGGCAGAAGCAAGTCTTTTGGCGCTTGAAACATTATTTGCATCAATATTCAGGTATAAAAGAATCCCGTTATAAATACCTATTGCAATTTTATCCCTGAAATTGGAGTCATTTAATTTAGCCTCTTCATCAGGATTGGAAATAAAAGCGCCTTCAACCAAAGCAGAGGTCATTTTTGTATTCCTGAGTTGAAAAAAATTGGCAGTTTTTACACCCCTGTTAAATGTACCGATCTGCTCTATTGTTTTAGAATTTATATCACCTGCCAGTACATTGCCCCCGGCAGACTGGCTGAAGAAAAATGTCTCTGTTCCGCATTTTTCGCGGTTGGTATGAGAGTTATTGTGGACGCTGACAAAAATATCAGCATTATTTGTATTAGCAAAATTGACTATTTCATCAAGAGATTTTTTTGTATCATCTTCCCTGGTTAATATTACCTTAAAACCTGCATCCCTTAGTTTATCCCTTAATCTAGCTGCAATATCAAGATTAACATCCTTTTCCCTCAGTCCCGAAGGCCCAATTGCTCCAGTATCTCTGCCCCCGTGCCCGGGATCTATGCAAATTAAGTTTTTTGAATCACTGCCTGCAAAAATGTTTTTGGTTTCTGTTATAAAAAAAGACGAAGTTAAGATGACAGAAGCTATGACTATTACAGGGATTAGTTTCCTAATACAAAAACGATATTGTACTAAGTTTCTTTTTATCATTTCTACTATATTGCTACGAACTTTACAATTACATATATAACTTTAAAGCTAAATATTTGCTACAAATTGTTACAACTTATTAATAAATACTTACATATAAATACACAGTTGTCAACATAAATTAATAAAAATAATTATATTAGTTTTGTCATAATTTATTTTAAATAAAATATAATTTTTTTTGCTGACTGACCATTTTATTAAATTTCAGAGAAATTAAGCGTGCCAGCCACTTGGGATCTGCGTTTTCCAGGGTTAAACTGCGCTCCCGCATTCATAATAGACCCGGCAATGACTTGCCGCACAGCGTTCAATTATTGGGAGAAAGACAATGGTAAAAATATCCAGCGATAAAGTATTAATATCGCAATAACAACTAAGGTACCGATAGCTATTATTGATACAGCTTTTTTCATTATTTAACCTCTTCTAAATCTCTCTTTTTATTTAATTTTATTTATTATAACTGTTTGCCATAGATATATAAAAAAAGCACTCAAAAGAAGTGCCCGAGATATTAAATCAATTTTGTTTTTATAATTTATATATCTGATAAAGATTTTATGTTATTGCCCGCTATAATGTCAATAAGCCAGGGCCCCTGGTAAATTTTTTTGTCGGCTGTGATGTTGCCGAAGTTGTATTAGTCTATCATATTTAATTAATTACAATTATAATAAATCTTGTTTTGGCATTATCAATAAATATTATATATTCTATCAGGATAAAAAAATAGAAAGTTTATATTATGAAAGTTCTAATAATCTATCATTCTGAACATCACCAGAATACGGCAGGCCAAACGAACAGGATTTAGAAAATGCGGAAAGATTCGTCCAAAATATTTTTACATCATGATTTT
>CAYGYY010000006.1:0-2912 GCA_964354265.1 uncultured Actinomycetota bacterium | reverse complement strand
ATGATTTTAGAAAATTGATAAAATTTATTGACATTGCAATTTATAACATTCTGACAGTTTTAGATTAAAAAACAAAAAATATGATCTTAAAAAGTGTATTTGACCAGGGATATATTGGATTATTAAAACTGAAAAACCGTATAGTATTTCCGCCAATGGCTACTGCTCTTTGTGAGAAAGGGGGATTTGTCTCACAGAAGTTGGTTGATTATCATGTTGCCAGGGCTAAGGGTGGCTGCGGGTTAAGCATAGTAGAAATTTCCGGGGTCCATCCGACTACTATGGGAAATGGTAAGTTTGGCCTGGGTCTATACGATGATAAATTTATTCCAGGCTTAAGAGAGCTTGCCAGAGCCATAAAAAATGCTGGAGGTGTGCCTGCAATCCAGCTTTGGCATGCTGGCCGCCAGATAAACGGTGCAGATGTATTTTCCGGGTACATTGTAGCTCCATCACCAATACCATGCCCTGTTTGCCATGAAACCCCAAGACAATTGGATTTTAATCAGATAAAAGAACTTGTGGAATCTTTTGGTGATGCCGCTGCAAGGGCAAAAGAAGCAGGGTTTGAAGCTGTAGAAATACATGGTGCCCACGGTTATCTTATATGCCAGTTCTTAAGTGGTTATTCCAACAAAAGGGATGACATGTATGGAGGAATCCTGGAAAAAAGAACAAGATTTGCTGTAGAAATAGTAAGAGATATCAGGACAAAAACCAGCAATTATTTTCCTATTATTTTCAGACTGAGTGCGGATGAATTTGTTGATGGCGGCATTAATATAGGTGAAGCAAAACAGATTGTAAAAATATTAGAAAGAACTGGTGTTGATGCTGTACATGTATCTGCCGGCAATTACCAGTCGCTTCATTATATAGTCCCGCCAATGGACGTACCTGTTGCTTTCAATGCCGAAAGGGCCGCCATTATAAAACGGGAAATAAGTATTCCGGTAATTGTTGCAGGGCGCATAAATGACCCGCTTACAGCAGATAAGATCATATCCGCAAGCAATGCAGATTTTACTGCTGTTGGAAGAGGCCAGCTTGCAGATCCGGAATTTTGCAACAAAGCTTCCGACGATGATTTTTCGAGCATATTAAAATGCATAGCTTGTAACCAGGGGTGTTTTGATAAGCTTTTTTATGAAAAAAAACATATTTCCTGCCTTATAAATCCTGTCTGTGGGTATGAGCGACAGTTCTCATTTTATAGCCAGGGCTCACCAGATTACAATAAAGAAGAGCCTGGGAAGATGTATCCCGATAAACCATGCAAAATATCCAAAAAAATACTTGTTGCTGGTGCAGGTCCTGCAGGCCTTACAGCTGCCGCCATATTAGCTAAATCTGGTTTCCAGGTGATACTTTGCGAAAAATCCAATGTTGCCGGCGGCCAATTCAGGCTTGGAAGTATGGCTCCTGATAAAGAAATAATAGCTGAAGCAATATCAACTATGAAAGTACTGGCAGAGAAATCGGGTGTTGAAATAAGGTTTCAGACTGAAGTAAATAGAAACATCATTGAAAAAATACACCCTGATGTTGTAATTATCGCGACAGGCTCTACGCCCGTCATACCTGACATACCCTATATATTGAACGAGCGCTATATATCTGATAATCCACTAGTATCCGATAATATTCATGCATCCGTTCAGGCGCCTGTTATATCCTGTGATGGAAAACCAATTGTGCCAGTAACATCCCATGATGTCTTAAATGGCAATGTTTCTGTAAAACAGAATGTTGCAATAATCGGTGGCGGTATAACTGGGGTAGAGACAGCAGAATTTCTTGCAAAACAGGGTAAAAAAATCATTATCATTGAAATGAAGCAAGAAATTGCCGAGGAACTCAGTCCCTTGAGGAAATGCTTCCTGGATGAAAAAATAAAAAGACTGAAAATAGCAATTTACACTGGCACTGAATGCACCGGTATTGGCCGTGATTTCATAGAGATTGAAAAGAATGGAACTAAAATACGCCTGGGAATAACAGAGTCAGTAGTTTTTGCCTGTGGCACCAGGTCTGAAAATAAACTGGAAGAAATATTAAAAGGTTCACAATATACTTTTTATGTAACAAGTGATGCATTAAAACCAGGGAAAGCGATAGATGCAATATCAACTGCAGCAGAACTTGCAAAAATGATTTATGACAGATTTTTCTATTATTTATGAAAATGCATCAGTTTAAAGTGCAGATATATATTTAAGACTTCATTTTTATTCAAATCGACAAAAAATTTACTAAAAATATTTCTTTATTAAAAAAAGTTAAAAAGATAATGTTTTATATCAATAAAAAAGCATCACTGACAGATTTTAAATTTTAAATTATTTAATTAGTAAAATTGTAAAAAGATGTTAAAATGCAGATAACATGAGCGGACTTTTTGGTATTGTTTCATCTAAAGACTGCAGGCAATCCCTTTTTTACGGGACTGATTATCATTCTCATTTAGGGACGAAAAAGGCAGGACTGGCTGTTTTAAATCATCAAATTACCCGCTGTATCCATGATATTTCTATTTCCCAGTTTAAATCTAAATTTATTGAAGAACTTCCTAAATTAAAAGGAAAAAAGGGAATCGGGGTAATCAGTGATTTTGATTCCCAGCCGATTATTATCCACTGCTCCTTTGGTAAATTTGCTATTGCTACTTCCGGTCTTTTGCGAAATAAAAATGATTTAGCAAGAGAAATTATGAGTCAGGGAGGTAGTTTTTCGGAAATAAGCAGTGGCATTATTAATGCGACAGAGGCAATAGGCAAATTAATTGCTAAAAAAAGTAACATTGTCAGTGGTATAGAATACGCTTTCAACCAAATTATTGGTTCCATTTCTTTGTTGATTTTAGCCAAAGAAGGAATTTACGCGGCACGGGATGTTTCTGGAAAAACAACATT
>CAYGYY010000005.1:0-47911 GCA_964354265.1 uncultured Actinomycetota bacterium | reverse complement strand
CTCTTTAATTTTTCTTATGGCATAAACCGTTGTATTAATATTAACTTCGAGTTGTGTCAAAAAGATGTCATAGTCCTGTATATCGTCAAGCGCTTCATCTATACTCTTTACCGAAATATCAAGATTTGCCTGAGGGGCAGTCATTATTGCATTGTCTCCGTTTTTATCAACATGTATACAGCATGTCCCTGTTGCCGATTTATCGGTTACAGTTATATGCTTTGTATTTATTCCTTCTTTTTTTAGCGCAGTTATTAAAATCTCACCAATGGCATCTTTTCCAACCAGTCCGATCATGTATACATCTGCGCCCATTCTTGCTGCCTGCACAGCCTGGTTTGCTCCCTTTCCTCCAGTAAAAAATCCATTTCTATATCCGACAACAGTTTCCCCTTTCCTGGGTAGTCTGTCTCCCCAGGTGACGCAGTCATATAACATGCTGCCGAGTACCAGTATTTTGACTTTTTTTCTCATATTTCTTTAAAAAAATCCCTCTCTGTTTTTAGCTTTTATTTAATTTCCTTAATGTTTCCAGATAAAAAGTATAATTCTTATAAGGGACATCGGGTGGACAAAAATGATCAAGTGAAGGAAAATATCCGCCCCCAGATATCAAAAAAGGCACTTTGCTTAAGACCTCTTTTTCAATGGCGTTTTTATCCTTTGCAAGAGCCCTCTTGTCAATATTGCCTGCAAGGATGAGGTTTTTACCATATTTTTTCCTGAGTCTTACAGCATCCATATCTGCAGTAACTTCAAGAGGATACTGGCCGTTTAACCCGCTTTCAAGCCACAGAGGGATAAGTTCCTCAGTAAAACCATCAGAATCAACCAGGATTATATCAATTCCATTGCTTCTTAAATAATTATTTATCCTTTTATAGTAAGGCATCATAAATTTTTTAAAAATCTGTGGGGACACCAGCGCGCCAGTTTTAAATGCCATATCTTCCCAATAATATACATAATCAAGTTCTACATCTGCAATGACTTTTTTTATAATTTCCATCTCAAAATATTCCATCCATTCAGCAATCTCCAAAATAAGTGACGGGTTGTCATAGTACATAACACAAAGATTTTCAAAACCTATATATTCCCGCAGCATGCCAAAAAAACTCCCAACGCATAAACCCAGTACATGTTCCCTGTTTTTTAAACACCTGGCTTTATCTTTCCACCATGCGGGATAACGGGTCGGTTCATGCGGGTCCAGTCTTTTCTTCAGCTGCTCCCAGCTTTTTTTGTCTTTAACAGGATAATCGAGCCATTGAGGCATCCTCTCCGGCTGGTCTATATATTCCTTGCATTTAATTCCCCCCTCATTCATAACTATCCTTACTCTGTCATCTTCTGAAATGACCTCCCTTTCAAAAAGCGGTATATAGCAAGGTACATAAGGCGGGCCAAAACTTTTCCCCAGGCATAACATGCCTGACTTAATATCTATTTGTTCCACTCTTTCAAAATTAAAAAATTCAGCGCGGTGCTCATCAGATAATATTTCTGGTGAAGCTCCCTGGTTGACCCAATTAACAAGTGCATCATACCAGAACCACTGGAACCATGAACCTATAAAGATTTCATTTTTTAACTCAAAATGTGCAATCTTTAAAAATCTTTCTCTCGTATTCATATTTATACTCCTATAGAAATATTCTCCATTACAATTTTGCTATCTTTAACTATGATTTTTAAATTTCAAAAATAAAACGATTCATTTTTTTATTAAATATATAAAACATATGCTGATCAGGTCAAGGATTTAAATCATTTAATTAGACTTTTTTATTTTTTAACAGAATTTTGCAATATCCTATAAAGTACTGCATAAACAAACATATTTCAATATAATATTACCATGAACAAGAAGGATATAGTAAAAGTATTAAATGATATTAGCGTATATTACGAGCTCAGGGATGAAAACTTCTTTAAGATAAGGGCTTACCAGATGGCTGCCCGCGCACTGGAAGTATCTGATATAGAGATAACCGCTAAAACTGCTCCCGAAGAACTTCAAAATATAAAGGGAATCGGTGCAAGTATTGCTCAACAGATAAAGACACTGTCTGAAACAGGCAGATTGCAATTATACGAGGACATTAAAAGCTCCACTCCCCCCGGTCTTATTGAAATGCTAAGGATACCAAAACTCGGTCCAAAAAAAATCAAATATCTTCATGATAACCTTGGCATAACCAGCATTTCAGAACTTGAATATGCATGCCTGGAAAACAAGCTATTAAAGCTTGAAAATTTTGGACCAAAAACCCAGGAAAATATACTTAAAGGAATCGAATTTGCAAACAGGCACAAGGACAGGTTCTTATATGCAAATGTCATTGAAACAGCAAAAGACATAGAACTCCAGTTGAAAAACCATAAAGATACCATAAGATGCAGCATTGCAGGAAGCCTCAGAAGAAAAAAGGAAATCATAAAGGATATCGATATTGTAGCAAGCACACAAAACCCTACAAGCATCATGGATTTTTTTATCTCCCTTGATGAAGTCGAAGAAGTCATAGCAAAAGGAGACACAAAATCAAGCATCAGACTAAACACAGGAATTAATGCAGATCTTAGAGTTGTAAGCGACTTTCAGTATCCATATGCGCTCCACCATTTTACTGGAAGCAAAGAACACAACACTGCAATGCGCTCTCTTGCAAAAAAACATGACCTTAAGATGAACGAATATGGGCTTTTCAAAAAGGAGGGCCTTGTTTCATGCAAAAGCGAGGAAGAGATATTTGCCATATTCGGGATGAATTATATTGAACCTGAGCTCCGTGAAAATACCGGTGAAATAAATGCAGCAATAAATAAAAAACTCCCGGGAATAATCAGTGAAGAAGATATTAAAGGTATATTCCATTTCCATACAACCAGCTCTGACGGCAATATGAGCCTCCTGCAGGCAGTGGAAGAACTTCAAAAATCAGGCTTTTCCTATTGCGGTGTTGCAGACCATTCAAGAGCTGCATTTTATGCGGGCGGGATAAAAGATGAAGATATAAACCGTTACCTTGAAGAAATAGACAATGTAAACAGGCTGTATCCTGGCTTTAAAGTCTTTAAAGGCATAGAGTCAGATATATTGCCTGACGGAAGTCTTGACTATGATGACAGCCTTCTTGAAAAATTCGACTTTGTAATCATCGCTATCCATTCAAATTTTAACATGAGCGAAAAGCAGATGACTGAAAGGATAATAAAGGGGATGGGCAGCAGGTTTGCCACAATGCTTGCCCACCCTACTGGAAGATTGCTTCTTGCAAGGGATCCTTATAATGTGGACATAACCCGGGTAATCGACGCAGCAGCTGATCTTTGTGTGGACCTTGAGATAAATGCCAGCCCGTTCCGGCTGGACCTTGACTGGCAGTTCTGCAAATACGCAAAAGAAAAAGGCGCAAAAATGTTTATCAATCCCGATGCCCACAGTATCGAAGGATTGTATGATTATATATATGGCGTAAATGTTGCAAGAAAAGGCTGGCTTGAAAAACAGGATGTTGCAAATACCATGGAAATTAGAGAGATCCAGGTTTATCTTGATAATAAAAAGGCAGTAAAAGCTGGCAGATAATAAATAATTTCAGCCTGGAAAATGATAACTTCAAAATATTGTTAACAAATATTTAACATTTCCTTAACACAAATGTAAAAATCAACATTTATAATAGCCTCCATTGTTTAAAACTTAAACCTGGTAAAACAAATTTAAAAAATCTTAAAAAAATTTTCCAGGTAAAACTGTAAAGGGAGGTTATTTTGGAAACAAATGTTGCAATTGATGTTATCTGGATACTTGTAGCTACATTTCTTGTATTTTCAATGCATGCAGGATTTACACTTGTAGAAACAGGTTTTACCCGCGCTAAAAATGCAGTAAATATAATCATGAAAAATTTCATGACTGTTGTCCTGGGGCTGCTAATTTTTTTCTTTGTGGGAAATGGCCTGATGTTTGGAAAATCTGCAGGAGGTTTTATAGGCACAGACGGATTCATGCTAAACATTACCGGGACTGGAGACAGCAAATTTTTTGCAGTCTTTTTATTCCAGGCAGTATTTGCAGCAACAGCGGCTACAATAGTCTCAGGCGCAATGGCTGAGAGGACTAAATTTTACAGCTATCTTGTTTTTTGCGCCGTTATAACTGCATTTGTGTACCCAGTTGTGGGACACTGGATATGGGGTGGCGGATGGCTCCAACAGATGGGTTTCATAGATTTTGCAGGTTCAACAGTTGTTCATACAGTTGGAGGCTTTTCTGCCCTTGCGGGAGCAATACTTCTCGGTCCCCGTCTAGGTAAATATAATAAGGATGGAACCTCTAATGCTATACCAGGGCACAATATCCCCCTTGCAGCCCTCGGTGTAATAATCCTGTGGTTTGGATGGTTTGGTTTTAATCCGGGCAGCACGCTCTCAGGTTCAAGCCCCGCTATTTCAATTATTGCTGTAAATACTGCAATTGCAGGAGCAGCAGGAGCTATGGGCTCACTGATTTATGTATGGCTAAGATACAAAAAACCTGATGCTTCAATGGTATTAAACGGAGCGCTTGCAGGGCTTGTAGGAATAACTGCCGGATGCGCAGTAGTTTCTCCATATAGCGCCCTTATAATAGGATTTAGCGCAGGTATAATAGTGGTGCTTTCTGTGGAGCTTTTTGATAAAAAACTCAGGATTGACGATCCTGTAGGCGCAATTTCTGTTCACGGCATATGCGGCGCATTCGGTACGCTTGCAGTGGGATTATTTGCAGAATCAAGATATGCAGAAATTGCAGGGTTTACAGGAGTCAATGGTTTATTTTACGGTGGCGGGGGAAGCCAGCTCCTTAAACAGTTTATAGGCTCCATAAGTACAATCGGATGGAGCTTTGCTACAATGTTGATACTCTTTACAATAATGAAATACACAATTGGCTTGAGGGTATCAAGGAATACTGAATTAAAGGGTCTTGATATTCCTGAACATGGAATGGAAGCATACAGCGGTTTCCAGATATTTACTAATGAATAAAAGGCATAATTGTGAATAATTAAATTATTAAATAATTCAATTCTTATTATTAATAACAGGAGAAATGAAATGAAACTAATAATAGCTATGATACAGCCGCATAAGCTGCCGGATGTTAAGAAGGCATTATTCGACGGCGATATCCATAAGATGACTGTTACCAATGTACTTGGATGCGGACAGCAGAAGGGTTATACAGAAACTTACAGGGGTGTGATCTATGAGGTAAACCTTTTAAAGAAAGTAAGGTTAGAGATTGCAGTAAACGATAATTTTGTGGAACGTACAATCGAGGCAATTAAAAAAGGCGCATACACCGGTAATATTGGAGACGGTAAAATATTCGTTCTTGACCTTCCCAGATGCATAAGGATAAGGACAGGAGAGGAAGGGTCTGAGGCAATAGGTTGATGATTAACAATTTCATTTTATTGATATGGTCAAACCAGGAATTTAAGTTATAAAAAAATAAAAAACCGGTAATTGCATGCTATAATAATTTAACTGAGCCGAAAAATATTTTTAATAAAAATTAAAAGGATATAAAATGAAGAAAACCAATCTTGAAGCGTATGAGCCGGCTATAAAGAATATTGATAAAATCCTGGAAATACTTGAAGAAGAATACCCTACCTCTACCCATACTTCACTTAAATTTGAAAATCCGTTCCAGCTTCTTGTAGCAACAATTCTTTCTGCGCAGAGCACAGACAAGCTTGTAAATAAGCTGACGCCCGGGTTATTCAGGAAATATAAAAAACCTGAGGATTTTATAAATGTCAGTATTATTGAACTCGAAGACGATATACGCTCTACAGGTTTTTTCCATAATAAGGCTAAAAACATAAAGGCTTGCGCAAAGGATATTGTTGAAAGATTCGGCTCAAAAGTACCTGACAACATCGGGGACCTTGTAACTCTTCCAGGGGTTGGAAGAAAAACTGCGAATGTATTGCTTGCAAATGTATATGGAGCGCAGGCTATAATCGTAGATACACATGTTTTGCGTATAACACAGAGGCTTGGACTTACAATAAATACAGATGCGACAAAGATAGAGTTTGATGTAATGAATATAGTGCCTGAAAACAAATGGACTGACTTTTCCCATCAGATAATAGCCCTCGGGCGAAGCATTTGCGATGCCAAGAAACCAAAATGCCCCGTATGCAGGCTTCTTCCCTGCTGCAGGTTTGGACAGGAAACACCCGGAAAGCTTTAAAGAATCATTAAATACTTAATTATACAGCAGCGCATAGAGGCTTATATGTTTCTTCCTGTCAAATTCCTCTTCACCGTTCCCGCCAAGCAGTTCAATTTTTTTAAATCCGCTGTTATATGCCATTTTCAGGAATGTGTCCTGTCTAAGCGTGCAGAAAAGGGATGAGCGGTTATAGAAATGGGAGATATTTTCTTTACCGTTTATCTCGATAATTATAAAATCAGCCCTTGTCTTTACCTTACCATACTCAAAGTGTTTCATGAAAATATAAGTCTTACCGTCTTTTTTTGCTATTTTGGGCTGATAGTATCTGTTACTTTCAATCATTTGCGGTTCAAAATTTAAAAACTGAAAAACTGCAATTCCACCTTTTTTAAGCTTTTTCCTTGTATTCTTTAAGGCAAGCTTTACATTCCTCTTGCTCTCCAGCAGCGGAAGGGTATTTCCAAGACATGTTATCATATCGAAGTTCTCATTTATAATACTGGAAAAATCCTCAAAACCTGCATTTATAAGCCTGACATTTCCTGACGTGATAATATTTGTGCCAGCAAAATCTATCATATCCTTATAAGGATCTATTGCAGTGACGCTCTCCACCATTCCGGAAAACATCTGGGCATGATGGCCGGTTCCACAGCCGATATCCAGCATTTTTTTAATATTTCCCGAATTTACTATCTTTTCAAAGAAAGGTTTTTCCCTTTCCAGCCTTTGGGGCCAGTTGACCTGGATAACATAAAGCTCCGGAGTATATTCAAAATTTGATTCTTTCATTTAAATTATTTTTTTTTATGAATTATCTATTCATTATGTTTAAAGTCAATGCTTGACCATCAATAACACTTAAGTCAAAAATGAAAGTTTTTCGTTTTTCAGGTATGCTATAGATTGTGCTGTAGCAACGATTTCTCCTGAGCTTTTCCTGACAGATAATTTAAAACTTGCAATCCTGTTGCTCCTGGTTTCTTCATTTGCTTCTGCGAAAAGCACATCTCCTGCAATTGAAGGCTTTATATAATTTATACTCACATTAAGGGCCACTGCTACTGTACCATATGAATTGACTGCTGAACCGAATGCTACATCGAGCAGTGAAAAAACTGCGCCACCATGAGTAATGCCGAAAATGTTATCATAATCTTTTTTTACCTTCATTGTAACAACGGAGTGACCAGGTGAAAGCTCCATTATCTTAATGCCGAAAAGCTTTGCATATGGTTCCGCTTCTATGTTTTCTTTTACTTTTTCAAGTATTTGAGGGTCTGTCATAGCCATCTTTATTCCCCGCCTAAACGATTGGCATTATTAATACTTTCCATATAAAGGCCCAAAATTTTTACATGCCCTGTAGTCAGCGCCCTCAAGGTCTGAGGTCCCAAAAGCATCCCAGGCGCTGGGTCTAAATATCCTGTCTTCAGATACATTGTGCATGCATACTGGAATCCTCAACATTGAAGCAAGTGTTATAAGTTTATCTCCAATATGGCCATAAGATAAAGATGCATGGTTTGCGCCCCATTTATTCATGACTGAATAAGTATCATCAAATGGACTTTTACCTGTAAGTATAGGCCTGAACCATGTTGTTGGCCATGTTGGATCTGTTCTTTGATTCAATATGGAATGTGCTTTATCAGGTAAAAGCACTGAGTACCCTTCAGCAATCTGAAGAACGGGGCCAAGTCCTTTTATCAGGTTTATCCTGGACATTGTAAGAGGCATCTCTCCTTTTGTAAGAAAGCTCACAGAGTACCCTCCACCCCTGAAAAGCCCAAGATTAGCATGACAAAAGACTGCAGAATCAAGCATGGAAGATACCTCTTCTACGCTTATGTCCCAGTAAGGCTTTATTGCGGGTTTGCCGTCCAGAGCTTGTCTCCCCGTGCCATCAAGCGCTGCTGATCCTGAATTAATGAGATGGATAACCCCATTTCCGGCATCTCCCTCAAGCTGTATTCCTGCCACTCGTTTTATGGCGTCCGGACTCCAGTAAGTCCTGACATCTGCAAATATTTGCGCAGTATCTGTTAACAGGTGCCCGAATAACATTGATATTGCATTTAACATGTCATTTTCAGTCGCATATATAAATGGTTCCCTGATTCCATTCCAGTCAAATGAACTGTTTAATATAGTCTCGGTAAAGTCCGCATTCGGGTAGTAGTCTGTCCATTGCCGCTGGCCCTGGAATCCTGCTGCAATTGCATTATGGCCTAATGCTTCTTCTGGATAACCCAGATCAGCAAGGGCTTTATTTCCAATCATTAAATCCCTTGCAATAAGGGTCATCTTTATAGCAAACTGCCAGTCTTTGTCTTTTCCGGCTCTTGATTTTTGTTTGGACTCCTGATTAATATCAGGACCTTCCTTACAATATTTTTTCACCCAGTCAAATGCATAGCCATACTCCCTGCTGTCATAAATTGACATTTCTATCCTTCTTATAAATTCAGACATGTCAATATATTCATACCTCATTCCAAGATAGTTTTCAAAAAAAGAAGGGTCCGCAATTGATCCTGCAATGCCCATGGATACTCCTCCCATTGCAAGATATGATTTACCCTTCATTTCCGCAACAGCAAGGCCAGCTTTGGCAAAGCTTAATAATTTTATCTTTACATCTTCAGGAATGGAAGTATCAGTTGAGTCTTTAACATCCCTTCCATATATTCCAAATGCGGGAAGCCCCTTTTGGTTATGCGCCGCAAGCGCCGCTGCAAGATAAACTGCCCCGGGTTTTTCGGTCCCATTAAAACCCCAGATGGCTTTTGGGACATACTGGTCAGTATCCATAGTCTCTGAACCATAGCACCAGCAAGGAGTGACAGAAATAGTCAGTCCAATATTTTCTAAAGCAAATTTGTCATCAGTCTTTGCAGCTTCTGCAAAACCTCCAATTGTAGTTTCTGCAATTACACATTCTACTGGTATGCCATTTGAATGCTTTAAGTTTGAAGCCAGGAATTTAGCTACTGATTTTGCCATATTCATTGTCTGGGATTCAAGTGATTCTCTTACTCCACCAGTCCTCCCGTCAATAATAGGCCTTATTCCAACCTTTGGAAGTCTGCCAATAAGTCTTCTTTTTGGTGGGTTAATTTTTATATCCCTTAGAATTGCCATATTTTACACTTCCTTGCATATTCAGATAAAAATAAAACAATATTATTTTGTGTTAAAGTCTTTACCCCATAAAATATTATCTGTCCTAAATTAAAAATTGCAGCTATTTCTTAACTTTGTAATATTTTCTGCATAGGAAGAATTCCCTTTAAATAAACCTGCTGTCCCGCCAATAAAAACATTCGCGCCCGCCTCACAAAGAATGGGAATAGTATTTTCGTCTATATGGCCGTCAATATAAATATCTTTTTCCATTTTTCTTTTTTTTAATTCTTGCCTTATGTTCCTAACTTTTTCCACTATAGAATCTATAAAATCCTGACCAGAAAATCCTGCTTCGACTGCCATAATTAAAATATAATCTGCGAAATCATACAAATAATAAATTGAATTTTCATGGGTCGCAGCGTTTATCGCTATCCCACTTTTTTTATTCAAGCTCTTTATTTTTGATAAAGTTTGTATTGGATTTTTGCATGCCTCAATATGAAAAGAAATTCTATCAAAGTGTTTCCCATTAAAATACTCTATCTTGTTATAAGGGCTATAAACCATCAAGTGAATTTCTATTTCAATTAGTTCAATCTCCTTCAAATAATCAAATAACTGAAGCCCAAAACAATAATTATTAACATATTCTCCATCCATGATATCAATATGCAAAAAATCCACTCCTGCAGTTTTTAATGAATCTATTTCCCCACGAAGATCCAGTTGATTAGCGCATGCTAATGATGCCCCGATTCTAAATAACATTTAAAAATCTCCAATCAATAGATATATCTGATTATTTTCTACCAATACAATTCTCCCTTGGGCACAGATCGCATGCAATCCGGGTCTTGTCTATCCTGTCTTCCGGGCCAAACCCGTAAACTCCAGAAATAGATTTAAAAGGGAGCATTAAAAAGCTGCTGTTAAGTGTTACACCAATAATTGAGCCGTCAATCATTGAAAAGATCTCTTTTTGCTCTTCTATGGTCCATTTGTACTGTCCCGGAGCATAAGCGCATGTTGAGGCCCAACCTGCTTCTCTTACGCCATTTTCCCTTATGGCCTTCCCGATATATTCCCCCAGTAATCCCAGTATGCTTGTAGTTATAGTATCCATAATAATTGTAGATAGTGTATCCCCTTCACTGGTTACCTGCTTAATAATATCATCTGTTTTTTGTCCAAGCGTACAGACATATATTATGGCAGATTCTGAGCCTTTTAATATTTTTGAAATATTTGGCCCCCTGAAAATATTTCCGGACTTAAAATAAACAGAATCATTGCTGACTCTTAAAATATCAAAGCTTTTAAATATTGCTTTAGGCGCAATGTTTTCAATACATACAGCTTTTTTATCAACAAGGAGTTCCTCCATCTTTGGGACAAGTCGTCCGCCCATCATCTTTGTTAAAAAATCTTTTCCAATATCCTGTGGTATTTCAAGCTTTATATCATTTAACACTTTCATTCGCTACCTCTTTTACTGACTTTTTTGGATTGTATCGTCCTGCATTTTCCGGAGCTGCATCAACAGGCTATTTGAACCGAATTCAATATCATCAATCCTTATTGGTTCATCCTTTTTAATTGCTTTTTTCAGGATGCTACCCTGGGCAAGCCCGACTGGAAGAAGGTTTTCCTTTACTGCATTACTGTACTCATCAATAAGTCCATAAATAGTATATCCCCCGATTCCGTCTATTGCCTCACCAGGCTTAAGGTCCTTCTTGGCAATAGTAGCTACCTCTGATATAAGTCCTCCCCGCGGGACTATCCATGGCTGCCTTTCAAAGTAAGCTCTTGCTACCGTTAAAGGAGTCTCAATGCCAGGAATATGGTAAGGCCTGTAAAGCAGGTAATTTGGGCCCTGACCCATTAAAAGATAATTAAGCAGTTCTTTTACCAGCCTGTTTTTTGTAAAAAATACCAGAAAAACACCAGGGGCAAGATCTCCTATTACAAAATCAACCACTCCGTCTTTTTCAAGAATACCGCCGTCCCTTTTATTGCAGAAAACGGACAGGAGTCCTGCGATTTTTGCTTTGGGTCCGTGCATGCCGCGGCAGTCGGGTACAAGCCCTGTAGCATTTGAAAGGCAGGCCATCTCTATCATGGACTTTGTCCCGTCTACAAAAGATGTCATCATCTTACCGCTTGAGCCCTTTTTTGAGGCATATTCCTCAAGTGTTGCAGGATTAGCCTGGCGGTCCAATGGATTGTTTTTACCTTTACCTGCACAGATAACATTGAACCCCAGCCCATATGTAAAATCGTAAAGCTCTTTGAGCGCAGCCGGCTCGTCCCCTGCAGCAAGAGTATAAACCAGCCCCCTGTCATCAGCGATTTTTTTGAGGATAGGACCTACTGTTATATCTGCTTCCACATTTAACGTAACTACATCCTTGCCTCCCAACAAAGCCGTGAGGGCAACCCCTGCCCCGACATCTGTGTACCCGGTTGCATCAATTACCACATCTATTTCAGGTATTTTGGCAAGCAATGAAAAATCGTTTGTGAAGATAATTTTTTCTGCAGATATCGCTTCGCTTAACTGTTTAAAATCCTTGAAATCACCAAATATTCCTCCAGAAAAAACTTCCTTCAATCCTGAATTTAAGATATTAAGCTCTCCCGGTATCTCTGCCCTGAAGATATCATTCTTATTAAAACCAAGCTTTTCGCATATATATTCCATCATTTTAAGGTTTTTATCAGCGATTGCGCACACTTTGAATCCCGGGATATTACTGAAGTGCGATATGATCGCAATACCCATCTGTCCTGCTCCGACAACGCCCAGTCTTATATTCCTGCCCTGTCTGACAAGGCCGTCCATTTTTTCCTTAAACCCCAGCAACCAAATCTCCTGTCCAAAAAATTAGTTTTCTTAAATAAATGCCAAATGGTATCAAGAATGAAATAAAGCTGTAAAATTTTCAGTCATATTTATTCTTTCAAACTAGAATTTTACAATAAAACAGGATAAAACTATACCAGAAAAATCAATGAATATTATGCAACACGAAAGAATATAATTTTCCAGTTTTTAAATAAGTTAAAAAATATTTGAGATTTTTGAGCTGCTGAATTTTAAGATTAATTTCAAAAACCAGGTCAATAAAAAATTTGTCCATGCTTCTCATTGTCCATGCGCAATCAAATATTCCCAGTAGTGTTGCCTTCCTCATTATCATATTTTTCGGTAATACCCAGTTTTTCTTTAACCTTATAATAAACAGGTTTTGTGAATTTCTGGGCTACGCCGCTTATACAGATTGGAACCCTGTCCGGTTCAACATGATTATATGCCCTTATTACTCTTTCTCTAGGATTGATTTAAATCACCTCGTCTTAATATGCCAAAAAATTACCCCTGATCTTATAATCATTAAATCATTTGAACAAACTCAATAACCTAATACAATATAAAACCAGGGGCAATTAAACAATTCAAATATTGATACTGCAAAAATCAAATACAGGATTTCTACTATATTGTGTCTACTTCTATTGCGCTGCTACTCCTGCAAAAAATGCATTTTTCTCAGCTTCATTATAACCCACTGCTGAAGCCTTACCGAAATTTTGCGGCCAGGCACTGAATTTCTGTATGGATATATCTCCATATCCCATTGAAAGAAGGACCGGGGCAATTGCTGCTGCCTGTTCCATTGAGATATTAGTCCATACAAAGCTTCCAACGTTTGCCAGGAAATCACCGGGGTTGCCTGCATCCACAAGGCCTTTTTTCTGCATTAGAAGGTCAATGAGCATCATTGATGCCTGATATTCCCTTGCAAATGCACCGCCGCCATAAAGAGATCTTCCATGCCTTGCCCTGCACAATGCAAGGGCCTGGGTGCCGTTTAGCGTATATGTTCCTGGACTTAGGTAGCACCCGGAAAAATCATCAGAGATATTCTCCTCGACATTTACAGTAACACCGCCAAGGCTGTCAATTAGCGGGATAAAGCCGTCAAAATCAGTAATTACATAAAAATCTATTGGTATCCCTGTGAACTGTTCAAATGTCCTTTCTGCAAGGTCATTGCCCCCCATTGCATGCGCACCATTTATCTTGCCATTGTTATGTCCAGGAATCGATGTCCATGTATCCCTGGGTATAGGGACTATTATGGCTTTGTGAGTATCAAGGTTCAGGTGGACAAAATGGTTCTGGTCAGTCCTTCCGTTGACTCTGCCGCCAGGCCTGCCCAGTCCGCTATCATCGCCCCATATAATAAAATTAACCTTATTTCCTGCAGCAAATCCTGAAGCTGTGCCTGAAATTATCCCGCCTGCTTTGCCTATTACTCCTGCAAATGACGTTATATTATTGCTTTCCTGGCTCTTATAAGGTGAGATTCCATAGCTGCTGCAGAGTTCTGCAAACTCTTTGGATGCAGAAAATCCGTCGACAACAGCCTGCCGTGATGTCCCGTTATCCAGTTTTTTAAGCCAGGCATCAAAACCTGCAGCGTCAGGATTTCTGTCAAAAAAAGCTTTATATAATATTGTGAGGAATACGGCATTGTCATAATTCTTGTCAGTGAATTCCTTGCTGAAAATAAAACCCTGGGCTACATCTGCTCCTGTCTTTGCACCATCCAGGAGGTCCCCTGCCCACTTAGCAATACCTGACTGGTCTGCCGGCCTTTCAAGGCATACCTGGTAAAACCTTGACACAAATGCCTCGACCTGGGCGCCGTTGCCAGCGCTTAAATAAGCTGGAGTGAGTAATGCCACTAAAACAACTATGCTGGTAAAAATCACCAGGTATTTCCATTTTCCAGTCATAGCCTGGAATTTTCTTTTTCCTTTCAATCTTTTACCTCCTCGATGTCTTATAATTGATTAAGATAGTTTATTAAAAGTTCAGTTATAAAGCAAGCTCACATTAACATCTGGCCCATATATTTTCTCTATTTACATATTATATAATAATATATACTTATCTTACTACATTTGATAATATATTTGATTATTTTAGAAATATCCGATTTTCTTGCTGCCGGACCTTATTTATTCCAGGCCTGGTCAATGAAAAATCATATTTTACAGGGTCCTCTGGACAAAATCTCTTCAGTGCCTCAGTTATCTGTATTGCAGAAACCATATCAGCCTGTTTTCTTTCAGTGAAACCATACTTCAGTGATACCCGGTGCATATGGATATCAAGGGGTATTATGAGCTTGGAAGCAGGGATCCCATCCCATCCCCCGGGGTCCACATTATCCTTCCTTACCATCCACCTCATATAAAGGTTCATTCTCTTATATGCGCATTTCCCTGTCGGCATAGGAACAAGGCTGCTGTAGAGCTCGCACTCGCCGAGCCTTAATTCCGTTATAAATTTTAATAAAGCCGGAAGGTATTGCTTCTCTTTATAGAAACCGGATAAAAAACATTCATGTAGCGAACCGTATTTTTGTAGGACCCGGCCAATATTTTGAAGTAATACTGATATCTCAAGACCAGTGGTAAATCTGTGCTTGAATTCCCTGAACTCATTTTCTATATCAGCCTGGTTTGCGGTTTTTAAAAATGAAGAGGGGTTGGGCCCAAGCGCTGAAAGGACCTTTGAAACGCTTTTTAATATCTGCTTTATCTGCCCATATGCCAGAACAGAGGCAACAAGGCCGGCAATTTCACGTTCTTTTATGTCTTCATAAGCATAAAGAAATTCAAGGGGGTCAGGATGCACATACCCCCTATCATTATATTTATTATATAATCCCTCAAGGGTTTCACTGTCAATCATGCAGTTATCTGTCAAGACAACCCTAACTCCAGGTGTTTTGATTTTATTTTTTCTGCCAGTTCTTCAAGAAGCCTGTAATCGCTTTCCTTAGGATAACCCTTCACCAGCACAGGTTCGATTATTTCTGCCCCGACGCTTCCAAGCATTTCAGCAAGCTGCTCGACCATTTTTCCACCCCAGCCATATGAACCTATTACTGAAAGGAATTTCGTTTTTGGCCTTAAAGCTTTTACAAGATATGCTGCAAAGACCGCTTTGGGATGGGGGCCGGCAAGAACCATCGAAGAGCCTATCACTGCAGTTGCCGAATCAATAAGGGCCATTGCAATATCTCCGATATCGGCATCTGCAAGGTTAAAGGCATGTACCTTAATGCCTTTCTTTTTTAGACTTTCTATAAAAAATCCTGCTATTGTTTCCGTACTTCCGTGCATTGATACATAAACTATAACAGCTTCATTTTTTACATCATCCGAAGCCCAATCACTATAACATTGGAAAATGAAATCCATTCCTCTGTGTAAAGGCCCGTGGCTGGGTGCAACTATCTCTACATCCAGGTCTTTGATTTTCTCAAGATTTTTCCTGATTATATTCCTGAAAGGGCTCATTATTTCAGCATAGTACCTCTTTGCCGGCAGATATATTTCGTCGTTACTGTCCGTATAAAGCTTTTCTGTTGCATAGTGAGTGCCAAAAAAGTCACATGTAAAAAGTATCTTATCTTCAGGCACATAAGTTATGAATGTTTCCGGCCAGTGAACCCATGGGGTAAAGATAAACCTCAATGTCTTGTTGCCAAGTGAGATTTCGGCGCCATCTTCTATTACAATAAAACGCTCGTCGTCGATAAGAAGCAGGTCCATCAACTCATTTTTACATTTTATATTTGTAACGACTTTTGCCATTGGATATGAATCCAGCACATCAGGGAGGGTCCCTGAGTGGTCCTGTTCACCATGATGAGCAAGTATATAGTCTATGGATTTTACCCCTGCTTTTTCAAGATTGTGCAGCAATACTTCTTTTTTTGCAGGATCCACCGTATCAACAAGGGCAGTCCTTTCACTTCCTGTTATAAGATAGCTGTTATAGCTTGTCCCGTCAGGAAGAGAAATCAGCTCATCAAATATCCTTCTTTCGGCATCAATAGCTCCTACATATATAATGTCTTTTCTAATGTAAATATCTTTCATTTATAATCTCCATTAAATCTTAAGTAAGAACAAATTTTTTAGCTTTTCCATAGTCCGTGAATGCTGCAATATTCACGCACAGTCATGTCTTTGCCTTCGATGCAAAAATCTGCTTCCGGAGCCTGGCCTGGATTCAAGAATTGCCTGTATGCTTTATCGCCTGAAACCACTTCTATCCATTCTATAAAGTGGCTCTCCTCCATAGGATGAGCAATGCTCCCGACTTTAACATTCACCATTTTGCCTGCCACAACAATAACGGGCACGTGCTTTTCTATAGAAGCATCCGTTGTATTCTCCTTGTAAAGTTTCATTGGCTGGTTGCAGCATATCATCTCACCTTTTCCGCCATGAAGCATTTCAACAATATTGCCGCAGACTTCACACTTAAAAATCTGTAATCTTTCTGTCATCTTATTCTCCTTCAGTAATATTGATAATTATAAGTAAAAAATTAAAGTCATTATAACTGGTTTATGATTATATCTTCAAGAGTTTCTGGCAGGATTATTTTTATCAGTCAAATCTCTGGCCGGGTCTGTCCCTGCCGGCATAGTCCGACCATCCAAGTGATTCCCAGTAGCCTTTGTAATCCTTGTCTGTAAGTTCAATCTTGTTTATCCACTTTGCCCATTTCATTCCATATTTGCCGGGAATAACTGCCCTTAAAGGATAACCATGTTCAGGCGCAAGAGTTTTTCCATTCATTTTATATGCAAGTATCACATCGTCTTTTAAAGCCTCTTCAATCTTAATCGCCGTGGAATACCCGTCTTCGCAATAAAAGACCACTTTTATTGCGCTGTCCTTTACAACGGCTTTTTCAAGTATTATCTTGAGAGGTACTCCGGTCCATACAGCATTACCGATTGACGGGCCCCCTATGGGATTTGAAATTGTTTCAAGTGTTGCATAAACAGAGATCTGGGGCAAATCAAGAATTTCGTCATATTTAAGCATGTAAGGATTTTCAACAAGCCCGCTTATTTCAAGCTCCCAGGTATTTATATCGATATCCGGGGCGCCTCCAAGAGAAAGCGTAAACATCTGCTGCTCAGTAACAAAATCAATTGAACTATCCTGAAGCTTATCCATTGCGTCAACCTTATCCTTATATTCACTGACAAAATCAAAGACAACAGGATTCTTCACCCATTTATTTGTCGGCCCGTTGTTTAACACTATTTTCAATACCCCATCTTCGGAAGGGTTTAAATACTGTCCGTCTTTTTTCCATACGATATAAAGGTCATCACCAGTAACTTCTGCAAGTGAAAAATCTGCAGCATAAAGGTCAGTCGCATATATTATTGCATTTTGGGCGCCAGGTTTAAGATTTAAATCCTTTACTATCTCTTTAAGCTTTAGCCCGAAAAAATCAACCGTTACAATTTCACCGTCAGAGCGGACACCAGTTGCTTTTATATCTTCAAATTTTCCATCATATTTTGTTATCAATTCCTCAAAACTCAACTGCAACTCATTTTCCACCAGGCCGGTAAATAGCATATTGTAATCAGGTATTGTCTGGGCAAATTCCAGGTCTGAGGATATCTCATCGATATTGATATCAGGGGGGTTAAATTCTGCTGCCCTGGTTTCTGCCTTTGAAGCTTCATTCCCATAAATGAAATAGGAAAAGAAACCAGTTAAACCGGCCAGCGCCACACATAATAAAGTTACAAGTAATATCTTCTTTATATTTTTTTTCTTTTTCATAATTTAATCCAGGTATGCGCTTTCCGGGGATTGCTAAAATGCAAAATATGCAAACCCCGCAATAAATACAATCCCTATTACTATAAGAAGTAAGTCAATATACTTGCCTTTAACACCATTTCTTGCCAGGGCAAACCTGATTGAGGTCAGGGCATGTGCTGCTGCCAGAGCAATAAATGCTATATTTAAATATACTATGTGAAGGGAATTGGCCAGGCCTCTTGTCATGAAAGTAAAATGACCGGTGCTGCGATAACCTGTTATCATTATAAATATAAAAAGTGGTATAAGCGCATATGCAACAACCCTGTTAAAGACTATTAGAAACCTGTTCAAGTTCATATCAATACCCCGGGAAAAAATCTCTTTTAAGCTGTACTTCAGGAATCCCATCAGCCATTAGAGCCTCTTCTATTGCTTTTACCATTCCAGGGGGGCCGGAGATATAATAAGACTTATCCATGTAATACGGAACAGCTACTCTTATAAGCTCAACTGTGCAGACTTCAGGATTTATCACATACCTTACCTTAAATTTATTATAGTTGTTTGCCAGGATATCAAAATCGTCTTTAAATACTATCTCATTGTTCCTGTTGTTATAAATCAAAAATATTTCCATATCACTAATTTTATTTCGAAAATCAAGATCTGACAGAATTGACCTGAATGGCGTTATCCCGATACCTCCGGCAATGAATACATAACTTTTTGAAAAGTCTTCAACAATAAACTCCCCCTGGGGCCCAAGAACAGATATATCATGGCCTTTTTCAAGGCCCATCATTGCTTTCTTAAAAGTGCTGGAGTTTTCCCCGGCATATCTTGTGGTCACCATTAGAAAACCTTCGTGTGGTGCTGAAGCTATAGTAAAAAACCTGTTAATCCCCCTGTCATCAGGATTGTCATGCAGGATGGTGAAAGTTGCATGCTGGCCTGCTTTCCATGTTATCGGATTTTGCGGCTTAAAGTAAAAAGAATAACAGTCTGTAGTATTCTGGATCCTTTCTGTGAAAGTTAATATCATCTTAGACCCTCCTGTCGCAGTAAATTCAAATAATTCTCATTGCAATAATATCATATGATAATATTCATTTTATAATAATTTGCTTATATTGGCACTAAAAAAAGTAATACAGGATATTTATCGATACAAAAAATAAAAAATCTTGTTCCCTTTAGTAAGATGATTAATCAAGAAGTGATTAGTTGATAGTTTGCGATTTATTTATTGACCAGGGTTTAACCAGGATCCTGGTTTATGCATTTAACCAGCTTGACGGTTCAATAAATTCAATATCTGTTAATATCCATGATAAAACTGCCTGCTTTTTTACATCCCTGTAAAAACCGTTCTTTAAAGTCTTTTTTATTGCAAGGTCCAGTATTTTTATAAGAGATGGATAATCGTTTCGTTCATGATAAATCCTTATCAGCAGGTCATATGTCATTGTGTTGGCAGTACCCGAGATTAAGTTCTTAAGCAATATTTTTTCTGCCTTAAATGGGAGATTTTTTTCAATAAAAAAAAGAGCTCTGATCTCATTGTTTTTTATTTTTCTATCTCGTCCCAGGTTTATGATCATTTTCAGCCCTTTTTTAAAAATAATTCCTGTTCTTTTACTGATTCTGGATTTATAATGCCTGAATAATCTTATAGCGGCTATTTGCTTAAAATGAAATGCTTAAATAACATCTGGGTCTGAGTCAGCGCTTTTTATTATTTCCTTGGCAATGTCAAGCTTAACTTTCTCTTTTTCCTTGCTGGAATAGAACCTGAGCTCTCCAATTATCTTATTATATTTGGAGATATATATTTTTCTCCCATTATATTTGTTTATATACTTTGTAAGGTTTGTCCTGACATCCCTGATATCTTTTTGTAGCATTTCTGCATATCCTTTATATAAAATTATTCTTTTATTTTTAATGTCTAATATTAATATCGGATAAATTTGTCAAAACTATAGAAAAAAATGAAAATATTGGCTCTCAGCATGCCCCTATCTGGGTAGATTTCCTGACTTCTTTCTTTAAAAAAAGAAGGATTTTTTTATTTATCTGCGATACTCTTGATTCAGTTATATTCATTATCTTACCTATCTCCCTGAAAGTCTTTCCCTTGAAATAATATAAAAATACTATCTTTTTTTCCTGGTTAGTGAGATTCAGAAGGATTTTTTTAAGGAATAATTTATTTTCCAGGTTTTTTTCGAACTCATTATTCGAGGTAAGATAAATATCATGTAAATTTTCCACATAGCCTGCGCTTTCAGAAGATTTTCTTTCATAAAAATCAGGGTCATCGATTGAAAGCATTGAAAAATTTTCAAATCCTGGACAGGAATTCCTGGAATTATCCGGGTTGTAAATATATTCATCTTTATAGCCATCAGTAAAAACATTTGCATCAGTATCTTCAAGCATTGCGCTTTCAGCTTCTAAACTACCGGCAATCTCTTCATCTGATTTCTTTATTTTTGAACGCAGGGTTCTTGAAAGCCAATCCTGTTTTCTTATACCGTCGATGATTGCGCCTTTTATCCTGTAGCTTGCATATGTCTCAAATTTTATGTTCCTGCTAATATCATACTTTTTTATTGCGTCTATCAACCCTATATATGCATAACTTTCAAGATCCATTATGTCTACTGTCCTGGGTAACCTTGAGTAAACATGATGGACTATTCCCTTTAAAAAGGGTTTGTAACTTGCAATAAGCTTGTCCCTGAAATAAACATCCTGGTTTTGCTTATAGCTTTTCCATAAAATTGCCTGACTTCCTTCCATTTTATTGCTCACCTGCCATAAAATATTGTTTTAAAAAATTATTACTTTTATTTATTATATTTTATATATAAATATATATTAATTATTGTAAATATATATAATTAAATGTTAATTTAAATATATTATAAATAAATTTATATAAAAGTCAAATAATTAATTAAATATTTTATAAATATATTTATTAATATATTATCTAATGTAAGTATTCATTAGCAGGAAGAGAAAATATAAAGATGTGTTTTTATTTACATGCAGTTCGTGATGTTTATCCACAATACTATTATTAATCCTTTATATGCTGATGATAAACTAATATCCTGGCTTTTTTGATAATCTCTTATAAAGAAGAACAATAGATAAAAAAAGAAGGAATGCCGTAATCAGGAGAAGGTAATTTATTCCATCAGTTCCAAAATATTCCATAATAGCGCCACTGACCGGCTGGAAAAAAACCAGGCCAATGACTGAAATTGATAATGTTATTCCAAGAATTGTGCCTGAAGACCTGGCGTCTTCATGAACTGCAACAGCATTTAATAAAGGGAAAAAACTTGAATAAAATATAGCCTGGAGTATTAAAAAAAATATTTTAACATATATATTAGGCAACATACTGTAAAAAGCAGCGCTAATGCCCCCGACAATTGAAAAAATCAACAGCAGTTTTAATTCATTGAACCTCCTGATAAGCCTGCCTGCAATTACTATACCAATAGCATTAAACGCCCAAAAAACTGATAGGACCGCAGAGCTGAAGGAAACAGGAATATTAAAATCTGCAAAGTATGTGGTAAGCCAGGTTGAAAGCAGTGAAAAAATACCAATGTAAAAAAATAATCCCATGGAGCACAGCAATATTACTGGATTCTTCACTATTTTAATATAATTATTTAACTCATTGTTTTGTTCAGTGCCGGATGTACCCTCTTTTAAAGCATCTTTTATATCTTCAGTTTCCGGACTGCCTGTTTTTAATAGAACATCATTCTTTATTTTGTTCCTGTTACCGTGCAAACCGCTATAGTATCTTAAAAATAATACAAGGACTATAACAATAGATATAAAAAAACCTATAAAAGCATACCGGATATCCACTTTCAGATACAGGAGTATGCTTATTAAAAGCGGGCCTATTACAGCGCCGATATACCAGAAAAGGTCCAATTTTACAAAAACAGCGCTGTGTTTTTTGTAATAAAGCTTTGAGACAAAAGCATGTATGCTTGAATCAAGTATCCCGCATCCTACCCTGAAAAATATCACTGTTAGCGCCAGGATTATTAAGCTTAAAAAAAAACCATATATCATGAACCCCGCTGCAAGAAAAAGCGCACCGGTCATGATTATTTTTTTAAGGTCATATTTATCCGAAAACCTTCCGGATAAAAAGGTTGCAATCAGTGAGATAGAAGAGCTTGCAAATAGAATAAGCCCTATTTTATCATAGCCTATATTAAATTCTTCTGATATTATCGGTATTAAAGGGTCTATTACAGTGAAAGCAATCCCAAAAAAAATAAAAAGAACAAATAATAGACTCAATGTATTTTTATCTGTTTTTTGCATCTATTTTTTCAGACGTTTCCGCTGTCTTTTGACTTTTATGCTGCTTTGCCTGGTACATAAATGCTTCAAGCCTTGTTTCTGTAGTGCCCTGCTCAAGTCCATCAAAAGAAAGATTTAACCACGGTACATTATATTCTTCCCTTATCCTTCTGGATATGGCAGTAACCATTGTTCCGGGCATGCACGTGAAAGGAAGTACATTTACAATCCCGTCAGCTCCCTTTTTAATCCAGTGTATTGATTTCCCTACACTCAGCGCAGCTTCACCAAACCACTTTATTATATATGGCTCAGCATTATCCCAGATATCGTAAATATCCGCCTCTTCACAATCTAAAGTATCTGCCCTGCTTAGCGGCCCTTGAAGCTGCTTATGGTATTTGTGAAGTATCCCTTTGAAGAACCTGTTTGTAACATGGTGCCTGATACCTTTTGCGTAATTCGGGATTAACTTTCCGAGATCGGAAAAAGCAGTTTCAATTTCAAAAATATCTTTGCTGTTACTATAAATATCATTATCTCTTACAATCCCATCACTATTGATGCTGTTTCTGCCATTTTTTCCATTTCTATGTCCGGAATTTCTTACACCGGCAAGTATCCTGTAGTAAAGGTCTTTTTGCTTTATAGAATTATCAAGCTTACTTGTGGCATTTGTATGATAGCTCCACTCTCCAAAGTCAGGGATCTGGGCTTCCCCTCCCAATGATTCAACTTTTTTTATTATCTCATTATTGCTGAAAGGGTGATTCCTGACATATATCTCTCCTACTATTCCGATAAGAGGCTTACTGGTCCTGTTTACCTCTATACTGCTGAATCTTATCTCAGCAAGATCGAGTAGCAGGGTCAGGCTGTCGATTATCTTTTTATTTGCAGGATTTTTTAATAAGGTGACTGTCTTTTCTATGAGTTCATTATAAACTGAATCAGCAGATCCTGATTCAACCTCATAAGGTCTTATATGATAAAGATATTTAGCGAGATAATCGATAGTAAACGCCCCCGCCAGCGCCCTGAATAAAAGAGCAGCGCCTTTTTTACCCTGCATATCATATTCCTTGTAGAACTGGTTATTCTCTGGGGCTCCAGGCGCAATAATAGGGACATCACTATACCCGAGCTCCTGAAGCAATATTTTCTGCATCTTATTATACTGTCCAAACCTGCATGGCCCATGAGTAAGCGGCATAAAAAATGCACATTTTTTGGGGTCATTATGTTTCAGTGTCTTCAGGATATCACCTGTTGTTAATATGTAAGGATAACATTCCTTTCCCAGAGTATATTTGCGTCCAAGCTCAAGCGTTTCCTGGTCTGCCATCATAATATCTGCATCTATCCCGCTATACTGAAATGCCGCCTGGATTGCATATGCGCCATCCCCCATATATGGTATATATATCTTCCTGTTTTCTTTTTTCTTGAATGTAGCTTCTTTATACTCTTTTTCTTTAAATGAATCTTCCCCGGAGTCCTTGAGCCTTCTTATATTTCTCAGGGAGTCATAAAATGCTTCGCATCTTGTTATTACACCGGCACCTGCAGTATGCTCATCCACTTCGATTTTTAAAAAGGGCCTGTCAATTTCACGCTCAAAATACTGCATTATGAAAGAATCAGGTCCGCAACCGAAATTAGTTATATATACAGGGAAAAGACGTTTATCTTTTTTAATGATTTTTATAGCACTTAATATCCTGTCACCGAATTCCCAGTACATATTAGGCCAGTCGTTGAAAATATCTGTATCCTCAAGAGGCAAAAAATCAAGGGGTATAGCCTGGATCCCCAGGTCCCTCAGTTTCCCTGGAATATCCATGCTTATATTGGCATCACAGCTATTATAGGGCCTGCTTATAATTACTGCGGCCATCTCTTCATCTCCGAGATCTGCAATCGCTGACCTGCCTTCTTTGCGCAGCTTTTCATAAAACATACTTTGCGCTTTAAAAGCAGCATCCACAGCTTTACTTGTTGATGCCTTATTCCTGCCCAATCTTTTCCCAAGCTTCTGAAGCTGGACATTCTTAAGATAATGCTTGAAACTGAAATTAATAAGCGGATCAAGAATCATGTCTCCGCTGATATTCATTGAAGATTTGACAAATGAGGAAATGCCCTGAATAAAAGGACACGGATAACTGCCTGTCCTGTAACCTTCGATTTTTTTATCATCACAGGGCATATCCCTGATGCTAGGTATGAAAATATAGTCTACCCCCTTATCAAGAAGGTTCTGAACATGCCCGAGCACAACCTTTATAGGGAAACATGACTCAGCCACAACATATCCAAGCCCGTCATTTATTATTTGCCTGTTTGTCTTATCTGAAAGCACAACTTCCATTCCAAGTTCGTTAAAATATGCCTCCCAGAAAGGATAGAATTCATATGTAAGCATTGTAAAAGGAATACCTATTCTGACCATGTCTTTTTTGTCTTTCTGGAGATTGCTTTGGACCATGTTCTTGTTTTTTACATCTGCATGCTTGCTTATACTGTATGAATTAAGAAGTATATCGTCTCTTATTTTAAATAAATCTTTAAGGGCAGCTTTTTCAGATTTTTTCTTTTCATATTTTTCACACCTGCCCCCATAGAATAAAGGTTTTGCGCCATCTATTGAAACTTTCTTTATCTGGCAAACATTTGGGCAGCCATTGCATTCAAAAGAGTTCTGGGAATACCTGATATTAGAAACCTCCTCAAAACCCCTGAAACCGGATTTGGATGGCATGTTTTCCATAGCTCTTATAGCTGTTCCTATTGCACCGGTAACTTCATGATTCTCAGGTACAATTATCTGTTTCCCCAGGTAGTTTTCAAATGCCGCTATTACAGACTTATTGAATGCAACTGCTCCCTGGAAAAATATCCTGTTTCCAATTTTTTTCCTTCCAACAACCCTGTTTATATAATTGATTGCAATCGAATAGGCGAGTCCCGCAAGTATATTCTCTATGGTCGCTCCATTCTGGTAATGGGAATATACGTTTGTCTCCATAAAAACAGTGCAACGCTCTCCAAGGTTAAGTGGAGAAGGTGCAGTTAGAGCCACATCACCAAAATCCTCTATGTTGATATCAAACCTCTCGGATTGTTCTTCAAGAAATGAACCAGTTCCTGCAGCGCATATCTTATTCATCTCAAAATCTACTATCACACCTCTTTCAAGTGCAATATATTTTGAGTCCTGTCCGCCTATCTCAAAAATTGTATCCACTTCCTTATCTATATTTGCTGCTGCTGTTGCCTGTGCCGTTATCTCATTTACAATCGTATCTGCCCCCACCAGGTCCCCGATAAGATATCTTCCTGAACCAGTTGTACCAACAGCGCGGACATTTATCTTATCGCCTATCTCCTCGCCGATTATTCTGACACCTTGCCTGACTGCTTCGATTGGCCTTCCTGCAGTCCTCAGGTAGACTTTGGATAGCAGGTTTTTATTTGCATCGATTGCCACTACATTAGTGCTGATGGAGCCGACATCGATTCCAAGAAATGCATCAGTTTTTTTGCTATCATCAAAAACATATTTGCCTGTATTTTTTTGCAGCAGTATTGACTTCTCAATTACCAGGGGCTTGAATGTCTCTTTCTGGTAAGTAAAATTCGCAAGATAATCTGCCAGCTTTTCCAGCACCGCTTCCAGGTCAATTTCCGCATCCCCTTTTTGATTTGCGCTGTTTAAAGCGGCGCCTATCGCGCCAATGGATGACTGGTTTTCAGGTATGAATATCTCCTGTCCCAGGATATCTTTGAAAGCTCTTATCATTGCACTGTTATAAGATACCCCGCCGCAAAAAGCTATCGGCGCAAGGAAATCTTTTCCCTTAACTATACCTGACTTGAAGCTTCTTGCCATTGCATAGCATAAGCCCAAAGCAATATCTTCATCGCTTGCGGCTTCCTGCTGGAGGTGTATCATATCCGATTTTGCAAATACGCTGCACCTGCCTGCAATAGTAGCCGGGTTTTTCGATCTTAAAGCAAGTTCACTGAACTGTTCAATAGTGAGGTTGAACCTTGACGCCTGCTGGTCAAGGAAGGAACCCGTACCTGCAGCGCAAAGTTCATTCATGGCATAATCCCCCGCTGCAAGGTCAATGAATTTTGAATCCTGGCCCCCGATCTCTATCACGGTCTTTATATCCGGATATAAAAAGTTTATGGCAGTGATTATTGCCTCTATCTCATTTATGAACCTGCATCCTAAAAGAGCGCCCATGGCTTTTCCCCCGGAGCCGGTAAACGCAATCCCGTAAAACCCTTCAATCCCGCTGTTTTTTGCCAGGTATAGCATATCTTTTTCAATAACCTTTACAGGTTCGCCAAAATGTCTGGTATACGGCAGCACATCGATTATTTTAAAATCCTTGTCTACTATGGCGCGGTTTACACTTATCGCACCGATATCATATCCTATATAATAAGTCTTCAAATCTTTATTAAACCTCCTGTTTACCTGAAATCCGCCGGAATTACCAGTATACTGGTTCTTTTGTTATTTATAAGTATTTTCTTTATAATCATTTATTGTATCAAATGTTATTGCTCTTTTATAAATGAGATTATTTTTTCATTTACGCCACCAGAAACATATTCCAGGATAATATTAAGTGAACCTGTTCCAGCAAAATACATTTAACTTTAAATGCTCCAATTCTGCAACCTTATTTTAAAGATTGTATTCTAAAACTTATCCTGAATATTTGACTTAAAGTCTTGACAAGACGTTCTCACAATTATATTTTTAATCTAACCCGCGCTCATTATGATAAGCGGATTTGAAATATATTGAAACAGTTATCTTCACGGAGAAAATATAGATGATAAATAAAGTAGCTGTACTTGGCGCCGGATATATGGGAAGCGCTATTACATTCCCTCTTTCAGATAATGGTATAGATGTTAATCTTTGGGGTACATGGCTGGACGATGAACTCATACAATCGTCATTAAACGGGTTTCACCCAAGGTTAAAAAAGCCGTTAAATGAAAATGTCAATCTTTTTTATAGCAGGGATTTAAAGAAAGCAATTGAAGATGTTTATACTTTCTTTATTGCTGTTACAAGCGAAGGTTTTGCAGACATTTTTAAGCTTCTTGCAGACAACCTTGAGAAAGATAAAAAGTATTTCTTCTTCAAACTGACAAAAGGCCTGGTAGAGTATGAGGGCAATATAATGAGGGCAACTGAAGCAGCATCAATTATATATGGAAAGACTTTTACATGTCCTGATAATAGTAGTCGCAATAAGATTAAAATAACTTCTGTTGGTGGTCCTGTAAGGGCAGTGGACCTTTCCTGCAGGACACCTTCTGCAACTGTATATGGCATCTCAGACAAGACAATAGAGGGGATGCTTCCGTGCTTTTCAACTGATTATTACAGGATATTTCCAACCAATGACCTGCAAGGTGTTGAGATCTGCTCTACATTTAAGAATATTTACTCAATTGCTGCTGGAATTTGTGACGGTCTCTATAAAGAGTGGATGGAAGGGTCTTATTACAATATTTTAGCATTCCTGTTTAACCAGGCTTTACTTGAAATAATAAAAATTGTTGAGGCAGCAGGTGGAAAAAAAGAAACAGCCATTGGCCTTGCCGGCGCTGGAGACTTGCACGTCACATCTGCAGCTGGAAGAAACAGACGCTTTGGCGAGCTTATAGGCAAAGGTATGGATTCTGAGCATGCATTCATGAAAATGGCTAAGGAGGGGGAATACGGCGAGGGTTTCATGGCTCTGAAGCTTGCATTGCCCTGGCTTAAAAAATTTGATTTTGATTTTAAAAAAGAATTGCCCCTGCTTTTTGCACTTGATGCTATTGTATTCAAGTGCGCTGATGCAAAAGAGGAGCTTAAAAAAACAGTTTTAAAACTTGGAATATGAAAGAACCATTATGCCGACAGTAACAATCATTCTTTTGGAAGGAAGATCTATTGACCAGAAAAGGGAGATGGCAAAAAGAGTGACTGACGTTATAGCAGAGGTGGTCGATGCAAAACCTGAATCTTTTAAGCCTTTAGCGCTCTATAAATAAGTGTAAAGAATGAACTTATGAATACGTGGACCTGCTTTGAATAAGGTTCCTTTAAAGGGCGAAGCACATTATCTTTCATCATATATTCCCAGAAGGAACCGACTTGTGCCCATATACAATAAGCGATAACATAAGGGTCAATGCCTGGAATTATCGAACCATCTTTTACACCTTTGTCTATCGCAATCAGACACTTTGTAAAAAGAGCATCCCTAAAGTTCTCGTAATCAATATAAAAAGGCACAGAAACCTTATCATTACTGCCAAGTTTCCGAGATGTAAAATAGGAAATCAGGGTTAAATAATGTGGTTCATCTTCCAATAAAAATATACGAAATCTTTCAATAATTGCTTTTACATCAGAAAAACCATCCTTCTCCTCGGGGATCTTGTTTAATTCTTCCAGTAATTTATACATTTTACCTGAAATAAGTTTAGCAATAATGTTTTCCTCATTTTTAAAATAATAGTATATTATTCCCCTGGAAAACTCGATTTTTTCTGAGAGTTTAGACAGTGTAAAATTTTTAAAACCCTCGCCGATGATTAGCTCTTCCGCAGAAGTAAGGATCAAGCTGACCATGTTCTCTTTTTCCCTGCTTCTTCTTTCGTTTATACCCATTTTTTTATTCAAGTAATCAATTTGATTTACTGGTAATTATTAATTATGTTATTTTAATCATTTTGGCACTGCGCCAATCATTATATGTCTTAATTTAACTGCCCGGAATACCAGGATAAATCTGGTCTAAATACTTTTACTATTGCTGGTAAATGGATTATTATTAAAAAATATTATCAGAATAAAACTGGTTTTTAAAATATATTACAAATCCATACGTAAAATGTTAACAAACTCTTGACATGTTGTCAAAATTATTTATAATGTCAACACTAGAATTATAATATTAAAAATATTCTAAAAAAATCAATAAGAAAGAACTTAAATGGGTAACAAGAAGAAAACAGAAGAGGTCGGAATAAGAGGATTCCAGAGCATAAGCGACCTTGAAATTGAAATAATGCAAATAGTGTGGGAAAAGAAAAAAATAACTGTACGTGAAGTGCATGAGATTATTTTAAAAAAAGAAATGGCTCATAAAGAGTTCGGGTTTATCCCCTATACAACAGTCATGTCGACAATGACAAACCTTTCTGAGAGAGGTATCCTTAAACAGGATGCGAGCTCGAAAACATATATTTACACAGCAGGCCTCGATAATAAGCAGCTTACCAGGCAAATTATATCAGCTGTTGCAGAAAAGCTACTTGCGTGACCCCACTGTTAAAATACAATAAAAAATCTGCAAAATATGAAAAAAAATATTGACTTTGCATTGTCCCTGTGTTAAATTGAATGATACTTTAGAGCAGTAGGCAACCTCTAAGATTTAAAAGAATCTTAAACCCGAAAGTGTTTAAGTAGTAAGTTAAATAATAGATAGTCCCCAAGAAAAGTTCTAAAGTATGGCTCCAAGTGGTTTAATAACCTAAGGCGCAAGCTATGGCGAAAGATTACTTGGAGCTTTTTTTATTGATATTATTGAGCTCTACCAATATTTTCTGGGGGCATGCTTCAATACATGCTCTGCAATTGTTGCACTTTTCCAAATCAAACTCAGGTATGGATTTATCTTTGTTCCATGTAATGGCTTCATTTGTACAAGCCTTTACACATTTTCTGCATTTAATGCATCCTGAATCGCATTTTTCCCGCCCTGGTATGTCTCTTAAATCCTGGTAATTGCATAAGAATACGATTTTTGAATTAGCAGGTATTAGTTTTATGACATTTCTGGGACATTCCTTTACGCACAATCCGCATCCATTGCATTTTTCAGGATCTATTGCTGCGATATTTGTATCAATATCAAGATGGATCGCATTTTGCGGGCAGGTTTCAATACAATCACCCAGTCCGAGACAACTGTAAGGGCATCTTTTAAAACCGCGTAAAATCTTTGAAGCAGTCTTGCATGTCGCAACACCTGTATATGTTCCAATATTTTCGCAATTGCCGGAACATGATACGACAGCTTTCATGTTCAATGACGATTTATCAACTTTTAAATCCAGAACTTTTTCAATTCCTGAAAGCATCTTTTCATCCTGCAGCACAGTGGTGCAGGTATTGCTGTAGAAAACTTTTTTGTCTTTTGAAAGTGCCTGCGCATAAGAAAAGCATCCAGGGTATCCGCATGCACCGCAATTCATGCCAGGCAGGTTCTCATTTACTTCCTCAGCTTTTTTAAGTGTCGCAGGTTCCTTGGGCAATACCCTGTTTACGACAAGGATGAGTATGCCGCATACCAGCCCGATTCCAGTTAAAATTAATATTGGCCAAAGCATAAGTGCTCCAGATTAAAAAAAATCATAATAGACCGCTAAACCCCATAAATGCCAGCGCCAGGAGTGCAGCAGTAACGAATGCAACAGGAAGACCTCTGAGCGATTTTGGCGCTTCACCCAGTTCAAGCCTTTCCCTTATTCCAGACATTATTATCAACACAAGGGTAAATCCAACCCCGGCTCCTAAAGCGCTTACCATGCTCTGGGCAATTGAGTAATTGTTAGTTGCATTTATAAGAGCTATGCCCAATACTGCACAATTTGTCGTAATAAGAGGAAGATAGATGCCCAGAGCATTATAAAGGATAATGTTAGTCCTTCGGATGGTTATCTCGACTATCTGCACCAGTGCGGCTATTACAAGAATGTATATTATTATGTCCATAAATTCTATTTCATAGGGGACCAGGATATAGTTATATATTACTGATGTCGCCGTCGCAGCCAGCAGCATTACAAAAGTTACTGCTATTCCCATGCTAATTGCATTGGAAAGTTTTTTTGATACGCCAAAGAATGGACATAATCCCAGGAATTGAGTAAGGATCATATTGTTTATTATGGCCATTCCTATAAAAATCGTTATAAGACTTGCGCTGCTATTCATTCTTCAGCACCCCCAACCACCTGAATAGAGCAAGAAGCAGCCCCAGCACCAGGAAAGCTCCGGGAGGCATTATAAAAAATGTCAGCGGGTACTCAGATAAGACAGGAATTGAAAAAAGGGTGTAGCCAAATACAGTCAACTTTCCAGTTCCAAGTATCTCCCTTATAAGTGAGACTATAAGCATGGCAGCTGTAAACCCAAGGCCTATTCCAATCGCATCGGCAATGGAAAGCATGACCGTATTTTTTGAAGCAAATGCCTCAGCCCTGCCTAAAATAATACAGTTGACCACAATAAGGGAAAGATATATCCCCAGGGACTCATATAAAGGCGGAAAATATGCTTCAAAAACAAGGCTGAGTATAGTAACAAATGTGGCAATTACTACAATAAAAATAGGTATCCTTACAAGTTGGGGAGTTATTTTCCTGATAAGCGATATTATTATATTAGAACCAAGTAACACAAATATTACTCCTGCACTCATTCCAAGAGCGTTGTCTATTGAAATAGTAACAGCAAGTGCAGGGCATAAACCTAAAACAAGGACAAAAACCGGGTTCGCAATTACAAACCCCTTTAAGACTTCTTTTGTAAATTTTTTGGCATTCGAAATTTGAGGTTGCTCTGTCATTCTAAATCACCTTTTATTACAGGTATAGTTACTTCCATTTCTTTTTGGACTGCATCTGTTACAGCTTTTGAGCTTATTGTAGCACCTGTGATAGCGTCGATTTCTCCACCCTCTTTTGTAAGCGATACATCGCCTGATGAAAGTCCGGCAAACTGGCCGGTAAAAGAGCTTTCTGTTATCTTTGTTCCGAGTCCAGGAGTTTCGGTATTTTCAATTATTGTGATTCCTTTTATTGTAAAATCAGTATTCAGTCCAACAAGAATAGTTATTTCGCCGCCATAACCCTGCCCGGTTGCAATAAAAGCATATCCAATGACTTCCCCTCCGCTAAAGATCTCGTAATATTCATCCCTGGGAACATAATCATCCATATCCGGAAATATTACTTTAGCCTGGCTTATTATTTCTGCATCACGTTGCGCAATAATCACGGGCTCAGTGATATTATTAACAGCCATTACCATGCTGACAGATATGAAGACTATGATAGTTAAAAAAACCAGTGGATAAAACCTGTTTTGCAGGATCTTTTCAGCAAACTTTGCCTTATTATTTGCACTTTTGCTGTTTTTAATATCCCTATTATTTTTATTATTCTTAATATTATTGTCCATATGCCGGTTCTTACTTTTTACATATTTCAGTTTCTTATTTTACATATATCAACTGTTTGCTTTTTCATTTACCGGTTTTGCGCTTTTTTTTACATAACCAAAAGGCCTGGGCCTTACATACTTATCGATAAGCGGTGTAAATGCATTCATTATAAGGATTGCAAAACATACTCCTTCCGGCATTGCACCGAAGCGTCTTATAACCAGGGTAATCAATCCGGCACCGAGAGCAAATATCGACCTTCCAAGCGGGGTAACCGGAGAAGTCACATAATCAGTTGCCATAAAAAAAGCGCCAATCATTAGCCCGCCCGCAAGAACCTGAAAGATTGCATCCTGCCCTAAAATAACTGCGCCTGCAGCTACCGTACCGATATAAATTATTGGGATCCTCCAGTCTATAAGCTTAAGCGATATAAGTATAATGCCGCCGATAATAAGTATTAATGCAGAAGTCTCACCTATTGAGCCCGCTATATTTCCAAAGAACATGTCTTTATATAGAGATGCTCTTGTCCCCTCATATATATAAGATTCGCTTAGTGGCGTTGCTGAAGTTACCGCGTCAGCAGAAAAATTTCCCGGCATATACCATTCTGTCATCATGACCGGAAAGCATATTGCAAGAAAAGCTCTGCCTGCAAGGGCCGGATTAAATATATTATACCCAAGCCCCCCAAACGCCTCTTTTGCGATAGCTATTGCAAATGCAGAACCGATAACAACCATCCACACAGGCATCCTTGGCGGCAGGGTAAGCGCAAGGAGGAGTCCGGTTATCGCTGCGCTTCCATCCAGGCTAAACCTTTTTTTCCTTAATTTCCTTATAGCAAATTCAACCAGTATTGCAGTTATTGTCGAGGCCAGGATAATCCATAACGCATGAAGCCCAAAGTAGTAAACTGCCGCGCCTGCAGGCAGGAAAAGTACAGCAAGCACTATATACATTATCTTTGGAGTCGAAAAACCCTTCCATATATGTGGAGGGTGTGAAATCAATATTTCACCGCTTTTGATTAAATTGTTTTCTTCCATATCAATTAAAATCCATTGTATCTACTGTTTCCTTGCCAGTACGGATTTTCCGGTTTTAATATAACCCAACAAGGGTATAGATGCAGGACATACATAGGCGCAGGAACCGCATTCAATACAGCTGTCAATGTAATATTCCCGGCAGGCATCAAACCTGTTGTTTTTTACATAGCTTGCATACATAAGCGGCATAAGATTCATTGGGCATGCATTCATGCACCTGCCGCATCTGATGCAATTGTTTTCAGCCAGTTTTTTTACTTTTTTTATCAGAATGCAATTGACTGCTTTTGTGACAGGAAAATCCATATTATTTACTGAAAAACCTGTCATTGGGCCGCCAAAAATCAATTTATATGAATTGTCCCCGGAAACATTGATTCCTTCCAGTATATCCCCCAGAAGGGTGCCTATCCTTACCATTAAATTTGCAGGTTTTTCAATATCCCCTGTTACTGTTATTACCCTCTCTATAAGTGGCTTTTTTTTAATCACAGCATCATAGACCGCCCTGGCAGTCGCGACATTATTGACAACTACGCCTGCATCAAGAGGAAGCGCGCCAGCCGGTACTTTTCTTTTTAAAAGGTTATAAATCAAGACTTTTTCTGCTCCCATCGGATATCTTGATGGTAATGATATGATTTTAAAATATCCTTCCAGTCCAAGTCTTTTTACAATTTTTTCAATATTAATTATTGCATCCCTTTTATTGTCTTCAATTGCAATAAGCACATACCCTGGTTTTAAAATCCTTGAAATTATGTATATTCCGCAGACAATCTCATATCCGTATTCAAGCATCAGTCTGTGGTCAGAGGTGATATATGGTTCACACTCACACCCGTTTATAATCAGAGTGTCGATTTTTGTTCCAGCAGGAGGTGATAATTTTATGTGGGTCGGAAAAGCTGCCCCTCCCAACCCTACTATACCGGATTTTTTTATGATCTCAAGAAGACCGGATGGGGCGGTTTTATCAATAGCAACAATATCAATACCGCCAATGGCTCCTGTATTTTCACTTTCAATATGCCCGTGTTTGTTGAGCTCATCTTCATTAGCTTTTATTTCAACTGCATTAATAATGGTGCTCGTCACTGGATTCACCATTTTTAAGATCCCGGATAAAACCCCGTTGATTGAAGCGTGGATACTTGCAGAAATTGTTTCAGGGGATTCACCTATAAGCTGCCCTTCATAAACGATATCACCCTTTTTTACAAGCAGCTCACACTCAGAACCTGTATGCTGCTGAAGCGGTATTATTACCCTTGAAGGCATCCTGGCTATTTCGATAGGAAAAGATGCTGATTTCTTATGCTCATCAAGCCTGATACCAGGAGTAAGTCCCTTTTTTCTTATAACAATCATTGAATTAACCTATTGATAAAGATTTATCTCATTGTAGCATCATTTTGTGCGTCACTATTGGACCAGGTATTTATCCAAACCTTTTGATTTGAAAATATTCCGGTCATTATCGATTATTAAAGCTTCAACCCCATCGAGTTTTTCAACAAGCTCCATTCCTTCAACAGGTCCAAGTACAAAAATCGAGGTTGCAAGTATGTCAGCAATTGTAGCATTTTCAGCAATGATTGTTGCGCTGATGCACTGATTTGCCGAATATCCGGTCCTTGGGTCTATTATATGATGGACTTCTCTGTCAGGGTCAAAATACCTGTAATAGTTACCTGAGGTAGCAACCGCTTCCCCGGAAGTTTCAAAAGATGCAATTTTTTCCTGCGGATTATCAGGATTTTCCAGGTTAATAACCCATTTTTCTCCTCCAGGTTTAGAGCCCAGGGTTGCGATATCGCCGCCCGCATTGACAAGGGCATTTTCTATCCCATTGCTTTTTATAAAATCAATAACCTTATCGACTATATAACCTTTTGCAATCCCTCCAAGAGTAGACTCCATCCCCTCTTTAGCGTATCTGATGCTGGTGCCTTCCATATTTATCATATCAGAGCCCACCAGAGTTAGGGCTTCTGCAATTTTTTGTTTCTGCACTTCTTCGCTTTCTTTCCATAGCCCTTCTGACCATAATTTCAAAACAGGCTCAACAGTAATATCAAAAGCGCCGTTTGTGGTTTCATTGTATGATTTTGAAAGGTCTATCATTTCAACCAGTTCTGCAGGTGCATTTGCGATAACCCCATCCTTATTCAATATTGAAATACTGCTTTCAGGGTCATAATTTGAGGCTATTTTTGAAAGTTCATCTATTTTTAAATAGCTGCCATCCATTATTTCCTGGTAATCATCCTCATGGGCATATATTACAATATTTACCAGTGTTCCCATCTTATCCCTTGTATCTTCATACCGTTGCAGTGAAGGACCGCACGAGGATAAAATAAATGCCAGTAAAGGTATGCTGATAAGCATTACCGATACGAGGATAAAACTTCGCAGTCTCTCTTTCTTAAAATAATAATTAACCATTAATATCTCCGTTCCCCATTATTTTTAAGATATATTCTACCAGTAATCATCTCTAATTTTTACAAAATATTTTTCCTTTTATTAAAAATTGCATGCAGCATTTAAAAAATATAATATAATCATGTAATCAAAAAGGGATTTTATTAAAAAAATGATTTTACCAAAGATTTTGTAAGTTAATTACCGGGAGGGATTTTGGAGGCAGTCTTTTTATGGCAGTTATACTAAAAAAGAAATTAAATGCAAGAAAAAAAGCCCTTATTGCACTTATATCATTTGCATCGTTTATAGCCCTGATATTTATAGTATTCGTTGTCTGGGCTCAATTTTATTACAAGGCTTCTGATGATGCTCTTGCAAACCTGAACTCAACCGAAACAGTTTCAGTAAATATGGTTGAAAATAAAATTATCTTCCAGCCTGTATCAGCTGAAAACCTTCAAGATACAGGGCTGATTTTCTATCCTGGCGGTAAAGTCGATGAGAAAGCCTATTCATATCTGGGAAAGTATATTGCAGAGGAAGGTTTTTTTGTATGCATAGTCCGGATGCCGTTAAGGCTTGCTGTCTTAAACCCCGGAGCTGCTGAAGATGTAATTAATGAGTATCCTGAAATTAAAAACTGGGTCATAGCTGGTCATTCGCTTGGCGGGTCAATGGCCTCAAATTATGCATTTAACAACCAGGACATTATTAAGGGACTTGCTTTCCTGGCATCTTATCCTGCAGGTTCAGACGACCTGAACAGTTCGATAATAGAAGTTGTCTCTATTGCCGGGACAAAAGATGGCATCATTAATACCGAAAACCTGGCCTCAACAAAGTCGCTTTTACCTCCGGATACCGAATTTATAGAAATTGAAGGTGGCAATCACTCACAATTCGGCGATTACGGACTGCAGAAAGGTGATAACCCTGCAGATATCAGTAAAGAAGAGCAGCATGGACTGGTCATAGAAAACATCATTGAGCTGCTATTAGTTATTGAACAGGCTAAATAAGCTTTTTAAATAAGATCTTATATATTTATCACCTGGTTATTAAAACAGGGATGAAAACTTGAAATTAAAATGTTGAATTTATATCAGGCAATGAAATCAATAATATTTTTAAAACCTGGAGGTAATATAAATGGAATTAAATAAACTTTCACCGGAAGAAAAAAGGGTAATAATAAATAAGGGCACAGAACCTCCTTTTACGGGAAGATTCGAAAGCTTTTTTGAAACAGGCACTTATGTGTGCAAACAGTGTGGCACCAAACTCTATGATTCGCAAAGCAAATTTCATTCAGGGTGCGGCTGGCCAAGTTTCGATAATGATATTAATGGCTCTGTTAAAAGACAGCCTGATGGGGATGGCAGGAGGACCGAGATAGTCTGCAGTAAATGCGGGGGCCATCTCGGACATGTCTTTGAGGGTGAGGGCTTTACTGAAAAAAATACCAGACACTGCGTAAATTCTATTTCAATAGATTTCATACCGGCAGCAGAAAATATACCCGGACAGGAAAATATAAAAGAGCAAAAAAATAAGAGCACAACTGATTTTGCAGTTCTTGGAGGAGGCTGTTTCTGGTGCCTGGAAGCAGTGTTTTTGCAGCTTAAGGGTGTTTCAGCTGTAGAGTCAGGTTATGCAGGAGGCCTTACCGATAATCCTTCATATAATGAAGTCTGTGCGGGAAATACCGGGCATGCTGAAGTAATAAGAGTCGAATTCAATACTTCAGTTATCAGTTATGAGCTGATCCTTGACATATTCTTCTCTACTCATGACCCGACTACACCCGGCAGGCAAGGCAATGATATTGGAGAACAATACCGTTCCATTATCCTCTACAATTCTTTGGAACAGAAAAAAATTGCAGAAAAAATAATAAACCAGCTTGAATCATCAGGCAGGTACAGCAGTCATATAGTAACCGAGGTCAAACCTTTTGAAAAATTCTACAGGGCTGAAGATTACCATCAGGAATACTTTTTTAAGAATCCTTACCAGCCATATTGTATGGCAGTGGTTTCACCGAAGGTCGATAAACTGAGGAAAAATTTTAAAGATAAGCTAAAAAACTGATACCGGTTCTATTTTTATCTTCTTTGCGGTCTTTTCAGGAACTATCTTTTTATAATATCTTCTTTACCACTTTTGCAAGTTCCCTGCCAAGCCTTGCAATTTCGCTTTCACTGAAATGTATTCCATCGAGATCGCTGGTTTTTACAATCTTGCCCAAATCAACAAAATTACAACCGTATAATTTAGCGATTTTACTATAATAACCCGCCAGTTCACGGGATTTTTCAAAACCATCTGTAAATAATCCGGCAAGATATGATAATTCCCCAAGTGGAGCAGGGCACATCAGTAAAACCTGTGGCGACTTGCCTTCAGGGCCAAAACCACTGTTCTGGATGGTATTTATGAGAAGCCCTATGCTAAGAGCAATATCATAAGCAGATACAGAGAATCTTGACTTAAGGTCATTTGTCCCAAGCATTAAAAGCACCAGGTCTACTGGCGCATGAGATTCAAGACAGGGTATGAGGTAGTTAAATCCATTCTTGTGGACGCCCTCTATGGGGTCGTCCCAGACTGTCGTCCTGCCATTAAGCCCTTCTTCTATTATGCGGTAAACACTTCCCAGCTCACTTTGCAAAATACCTGTCCACCTTTTCTCAAATGGCAGCCTGTATTTACAGGCTACAAAAGGTGTCCCCATTAAATCAAAATCAACCGGTAATGTTCCGTGTGTGTTTGAATCACCATAACAAAGTATATTCTTCATGCTATTCCTTTCTTTTTAATTATTATGTTTACTTTATATTCTAAACTTCAGGAGACAAACTTTGATGTACCTTTAAAAATATAAAAAGCACCTCTTCAATGTTTATGCTTTTGAAAGCATAAAAGCTGTAAGAAAACCCAGGATTGTCAGAAAACCTATCAGGTAACCTCCAGTCTCATAAGCTTCGGGAATCATACTGTCTGCAAGCATTGCAAGAATGGCTCCTGCTGCAAATGCCTCAATAATACCAAGGGTATTAGGAGCCAGCATGTCCATAAATAGATAGCTTAGTATTACAGTGACAGTTACACATATACTTACAATACCCCACATTATGTAAATCTGTTTTTTTGAAAAGCCTTCTTTTCTGAGGTCGTCGATTGAAGAAATACTCTCGGGCAGATTTGAGAGGCATATTGCAACAACCATAAGTACTCCTATCCCGTTATTGGATAGCAATGCTATTCCAAGCGCAATGGACTCCGGGATGCCATCCAGCAAAGCGCCGAAGAAAATAGCCTTCCCATTTGTTTCCCTGATTTTTTTTGCTCTTTTGCTTTTTTTGTAATTCCTGCCTCCTGCTCTGTGTATAATGAAATCTCCAAGTATGAATACTCCACCGCCTGCTAAGAAACCAAGAATAATAGCATCAAATCCGCCATGCTTGAATGCTTCCTCCATAAGTCCAAAAGTAAGCGCACAAATAAGGACACCGGAGCCGAAAGCCATGATTGATGCGGTTATTTTCTGGGATAGTTTTAATACTGTTCCCACTATTGCGCCCAGTATAAGGGAAAAGCCTGTAATTGCTGCAAATATAATGACTTTTAGCATCTTTCAAATAATACTGCCGGAATTATTCTAAATAACAGGACATGATATATTCTCCGGTAAATCCTGCAATTCTTGTCAAAAAATAATAATTTATATATTTCTTCTGCCTGAATCCAAGCCTTTCATAAAGCATTTTTGCCCTGGGATTTGTATTCACCACTTCCAGGATTACTTCCCTATATCCTTTTTCTTTTGCAAAATCAAGGACTTTATTAATTAGTCCAGTACCAATGCCCAGGCTCCGGCTACCCGGATCGACTGCAACAGAGTCTATCCTCATAACTCCTTTTTTAAGTTTTGGAGAGCTTCTTTTAAGCAAAAATAAATAGAACCTGCTGGTTAGAGGATTATAGAATTCCCTGAATATCTCATACCTGAATTCCATAAAATACTGGTCGCCGTACTGCAACCCTATCAATCCTGCAACTTCGCCCCCATGAACAGCATAAAAAACCCTCTCAGGATTTAAAGACTTGCTATAGATTGCAAGCGCTTTTTCTTTTGATTTTATTAATGCTCTTATTTTTTGAGCAAATGCATCATAAAAAATCTCAAGTGCTTTTGCACGGCTTTCTTCAGGGATTGTTTCTGTTATCTCCATATTATAAGAATAATTCAGGTTTCCATATTCCTCTTCACTGCAAGAGCTATTTCTTTTAAATTTTCAAGAGGCGTAATCAGTGGGACGGCACATTCGGGTCCGATTATATCAAGTCCGCATTTTATGGCGCGCTCGACTTCTTTTCCCACATCTGAAGGCTTTTTAAAAAGAAGTGTGGATGTATTATTGATGTTACCGATTAAGGCAATCCTTTTCCTGGCAATCTCAACAGCCCGGCATGCATCAACTTTGGATTCGAAATGGAATGATTCAAGTCCAGTCTGGCAAATATATTCTATTCTGTCGGAAGTGTCCCCGCATATATGAAGCATTACAGGGGCATTTATCTGCCCTGAAAGGACTGAGTGCACAGGAATCAAAAAATCCCTGTAGGATTCAGGGCTGCAAAGGTCCCTGGTTGCATGATCAGCAACAGTTATTACATCAGCGCCTGCTTCTACCTGGGCATTAGCAAATTTTATAGTGACTTCCATAAGCCGGTTTAATATGCTGTGGATTTCATGGGGGTTCATAATAGTCTTTATCAGAAACTCCTCCACCCCAAAAAAATGATAGCCTAAGGTCCACGGGCCGAATACTTTACCTATTATTGCGACATCGGGATAATTACTCTTCAATTTTGCAATGCAATCAATGACAGCCCTGGCTGCATGATTTGACATAAAATCCGGAATTTCTATATCGCTGTAATCTTTCCAGAGCTTGCCGATTATCCTTGGCATTGTGTCAGGTTTTCCCCAGTCAACCTTACACCCGATTGCATATGATTCGATGACTACAGAAAAAACAGGCATTATCCCATCATATTCAAGTATTTCATAATTTGCCCTTGCAAGCTCATACATCTTACCTGCATCAAAATGAGCTTCAGGAAAACTGGCGTCCATTATTTTCATCTGGTCAACTGTGGTGGAAGATACCGGATTGCATACACCGCATCGTGGGGTTTTTTTTCTTGCAAGACTGTCAAATATTATCTGCTTTGGAGTCATTTATAAATGCTTCCTGATTTACTTTTTTATCTGTAAGATCTATCCACAATTAATCTATATGCAATTAAATAAATACTTTTTTATTTATAATTTTATTAATTATTTATTCAATCCAGGCATTTTATATTTTTGCATTTTTTCCAGGTTTTCTCCTTATAAGGAGTATGGCCAGCAGTATTGCAAAAAATACTATAAAGATAACCATTGCCAACAGGTAAAGCATAGGGTTATTTGTCTTATACCCGTTTACTGCAATTCCCAGGACAAACATCAGCGGGACTCCCAGGGGAAGCGCTACACCGCTGCCCAGTACGAGGTCTTCTACGGCGTTTGATTTCGCCTCGGGATCGATTTCCCGGAGCAGCGCAACTCCTGTTGAAATAGTGCCTGTCCAGGTTCCATATAATACTGCAATGTGTTCAAGTATATTACTTTTATATATCTTTTTACATATAAATACCGTGTAGAACATAGTAGCTATACCGCCTATTGTTGTTAAGATTAATATCGGAATCCAGTTTTCCCTGAGAATAATTATTGATATTGCTGCGATGGAAGCAACTATCATATAATCAAATGTCGTATCCGATACTCTCTGCAAAAGATAATTATCAGTGTATATAACCCGCAGCCAGTTTTTTTTCTTAAATAAATTAAGTATGTATTTTACTAGCATTGCCAGCAATGTAGCAACAACAAAATGAAATCCCCATAATAGCTGCGAAACTGTCTGTCCGTAGCTGCCAAGAGGTGCAAGCAGCGCTGAAAAACCCTTAAGCAGATAAAAAGTAGCAAGGTAAATGCTGCCTATCAAAGCTATCTGTACCGTAAACCGGTCAACAACAATCCCCTTTGCTCCAACTGGTCCTGCAGCAGTGTCAGGAGCTGCAGCAGAATCTTCTTTATCTACCTTATCAGCGCGCTCTTCTGCAACAAAACTCTCAGGCTTTTTTGTCTCGGCAAAGCCCAGTTTTTCTTTTTTCCTGACAAGGTAATTTAAAAAAGGTATCCCTATGACAATAGACCATACAAGGCCTATCATAGCTACTGAAAGTCCAATGTTCCCCCCGTTCTCAAACCCGAGAGCCTCCCAGCTATAGCCTATGGAATAAGCTTCTCCTGCACCCTGGCCGAATCCCAGCGGAAGAAGAAGCCCAAAAGGCGCAAAAAGTTCTGGAAATATCGTATATGCCAGGACAAGAGAAATTGCAAAACCAAGTATACCCTGCATAAGATATGCAGATATAATTCCAAGCCCGGTCTTGAAAACGGTACCTTTTTCATCGGCAGGCCGCTTTTGCCTGTCTTTTAAGGCAAGCGCAACAAACCCTATAGCCATCAGGTGATATATCAACACACCCATTGACTCCGAGCTGAATTTGAATACATTCAGTACTTCAGGACCTAAAATCAGCCCTATAAATCCCCCGATGATTGCTGTAGGGATAAGGTATTTCTGAAAAAACCTGACCCTGCTTTTAATAATGATTGCTACCAGCAGGAGGACAGAAAGAAAAATAAAATTTTTTACGTACTCCCAGAAAAGTTCTATCATTTAGCTTTCCCTTCACTAAGAGAGATCATTAAGAAGATATTTATAAAAATATATTGGTTTTTTAGACGTGATAAAATGCAAAATGTTTTAATTCTAAAAAATCTTGATTCCGGTTTTTTAAATGCCCAGGCTTAATATCTTACTCAGCCTTTTTATTATTTGAATCATATATCTTATTTATTTCAGGGATTTATTATACCATTCTTATCTATGCCTTTGACCCTGCTATCGCTTTCATAAGCAATTGCAAAAAAATCGGTAAGGATTTCCTTCTGTGGTTCCAGGCTTAAAGCAGTTTTATTATTAATAGCCCCTTCCAGTCCTTCTGAAGAGCAGCTTGAGCATAGCTCAATTGCCATACATTCCGCCCTTCCAAACCAGGGGGCAGCCTTACAAGCATTGCCATAGGTCCTCCATATCCATAAATAAGGAAATATCCTGCTGTCCCATTTAAAACCTATGCCGACTTTCTTTTTTAAATTGGTAACTGCATACCAGCCGTCCTTTTTTACCCTGATTCCGACTTCATCCATTCCAGTTTCATTGTCTTTTACAAGTGCAGAAGATTTGCTGAAATCAGTAATACTGCCGGAACTCCCCTTAAAAACGGGCCAGGTATTTTCAGGATTATCAGACTCAAAATAAAAAGTCCCGCCATCATTTTTCATGACAAGCTTCACCTCGTTTTCAGGAACATCAATCAAAACGCTGTTATCAAGGAATGCGCCACCGTATACAGGATGATGGGTCCACATAAAACTTATATCAGAGTATCCCTCATTTTTTAATCTTTCCGATATATATAATTTTGGATCACCTTTTTTTAGGGTAAGGGTTTTTTCAAGATAAAAAGGGGTCCTGTAGGTCCTTACTGAGAACTTTATTGCAACTGTTGATCTGTTATTATCCACCACCTGATAACCCCATGGAACCAGGCAGACTTCTCCATGCAATCCTTCTTCTATTGTGCCATAATATTTGCCCCCATAACCAAAATTAGGCAATATTTCCTGCCATCCTCCCTCGTAATAATCCATGAAATTACCCTCACGGGCTGAAACTGAAGGGACAAAATTGGCGGGTGAGTTTATCCCCCATGGTGAGAGCCACATAAAATCCATATCTTTTGGTTTATATAAAAATTCAAAAATATCAGTTCCTTTGTCTATCAGCACAGAGACTCTAAGGTATTCATTTTCAAGCACGGCAACCCTTAAATTTTTATAAAAATAGTCCATATGAAGCCTGCAGCCATAATTCCTGAAATGTTCATATAACATTTCCTGCCTCCATTATTATCAATGAATTATATTGAATCTCTCAAGGCTGTCATAGATTTCCAGCCACTGCCCGTATTTTTCCTGGTACCTTTTAAATTTCTTCATATCTGGTTCAAATTCTCTTCCGATTTTTACCCATTTTTCCAGTACTTTTTCTACAGAATCAAACTTGCCTGTCCCGTACCCCGCAAGGATGGCTACGGCCATGCAACCTGACTCATCAACATCTATTTTCTGAATAAGTTTACCTGTAATATCCGCTTTTATCTGCAGCCAGGTATCCGATCTTGCGCCTCCGCCTGTAGCTCTTAATGCATTTATTTTTATGCCAGTTTCTTCCATTTTTTCAAGATTAAGCTTCAAGTCAAAAGTTATACCTTCAAACATCCCCTTGATTATATCCTCTTTTGTTGTGCGAAGAGTCATTCCCAGCATCGCCCCTGTTGCATCAGGATTATTCTTTGGAGTTTGCGCCCCCTCAAAATAAGGCATGAAGAGAACCGGATATTTTGACTTCAATGCCAGGTCCATTATAGTATCATAAAGGTTAAGCTTTTTTCTCTCTGCAAGTTCCCTTTCGTAATGCCCGAAATTATCCCTGTACCACTTAAATATCACACCGCCGCAATAATTGATGGACATGGTGATAAAGAGGTCTTTTACCGCATGGTTGCAGAAGGGATAGCCATAGGCCATTAATTTTGGATCATTTACCGGTTGTAAAAAACACATCTGCATTACTTCGAATGTTCCGGTTCCTACGGATGCCATGCCATTTTTAACCACGCCTGAACCAAGTGCGGCGCAGATCTGGTCAAAACCGCCTGTAACAATCCTTACGACTTTGTTAAAGCCAAGCTTTTTTGCCAGGTCTTTTTTGACTTTGCCGATTTCAGTCCCTGACAGCACAGCTTTTGGAAAAAGGCTCCTATCTATCCCGACTTTTTTTAATATTTCTTCAGAATAATCCCGTTTCAATATATCAAAAACAAGCGTCCTGCAAACTACAGAATAATCAGTGACTGGTTCAGCGCCAAGCTTCTGGAATATGAATTCTTCCCAGCATAAAAACTTTGAAGTCCTTGAAAAAATCTCCGGCTTATTTTCCTTGAGCCATATCAGCCTGTTTAAAGGATACAAATTTGCAGGGGGCTGGCCTGTTATGCTGTATATCTTTTCCTTGCCGATTATATGGTTTATCCAGTCGTTTTCTTTTTCCCCACGTTTATCCATCGCCATTATAGTGTTATAAAGTGGATTGCCTTTGCTGTCCACAGGCATTGCTTCGTCTCCCGATACAGAAATACTCAATGCCTCAACCGGGTCATTTCTCAATTCTTCAAAGCTATTGAGCTCTTTGATGTTTTTGCATAACCTGTCCCATACAATATTAGGGTCAAGCTCCACAACACCTTTTTTAGGCATATAGAGAGGGTATTCTCTGTACGTCTTTTTCAGCATTTTGCCGTCTTCATTGTATGCTGCGCATTTTATGCCTGTTGTCCCCAGGTCGATTCCAAGAAGACTCAAGTTATACCCCCTTTTTGTGTCGACTTAAATGGTCGCTGAACTTTTTTGTATTTTCATAGATAGTTTTATAAATCTCAAACTTATCTTCAAATAAACTATGGTTTTTACTTTCAGGCGCAAATGAATCCTTTATCTTTACAAGACTTTTTACTCCTTCAGTTATATCTGCAAATTCACCAGATGAAACTGCGCCCAGTATAGCGCATGCAAGACAACCACCCTCATCTATTGTAACTGTTGAAATATTTATATTTAAAATATTTGAAAGTATTTGAAGCCATACCCTGGATCTTGAACTTCCGCCAATAGCAATAATGCTATCTATATTGAAACCTGAAACCTTTGCCAGATTAGAATAATTTATCTTTAATTCAAATGCCAAACCCTCATATATAGATTTAATAAGGTCCTTTTTACCGGTCGATAGATCCAGGCCAATGCAGGTTCCCCTGGAATTTAAATCATTTACAGGATATGTCGCTCCCATAAAGTGAGGCATGAAAAAAAGGTTTGAAGGGGATGGATCTATTTTTTCATTATAATAATCATATACTTTATTTTTATATCTTGCTTTTTCGTAAGATGCCAGATTATCAAAAAACCAGTTTACTATATTTGAGCCATTGAAGTTGCACAAAAGCCCCATATATTTATCCTTTATCAGGTAACTGCAGTAAGGATAAGCCTTGGCCGGTGCCCCATTTATAAACCCGGCGCCATCAATTCTCTTTATTGCCTTAAGATTCTTATTTTTATAGGCCTCTTTGTCTTTATAGGGCTTTTTATCTTCATGGAGCTTTTTAAAGCCATCTGCTGCCCAGTGTGATGCAAAAACAGTGCCCATTCCAAGGGAAAACTTGCCTTCATCTATGACGCCTGCACCAAGTGCAGCTGTTGCCTGGTCAAAACCGCCCGCCACAACATGAAGACCATGGGGCAACTCAAGCTCATCTGCCACTTTATCCCTGATTTTTCCTATGGTACTTCCGGCAAGTAGTGCCTCCGGCATTTTATCTTCAGATAGGCCAAAAACTCCCAGGATTTTATCAGACCAGCAGTTCTTATTTATATCGAAAGTCACAAATCTTGAAGCATTTGAGAAATCTGTAGCAGCAATACCGGTCAAGTAAAGGTTTATATAGGACTCCCAACATAAAAATTTCCAGGTTTTGTCGAGCAAGTTGGGGATGTTATCAATAAGCCATAAAATCCTGGGGAGCCCCATAATATCAGTATCCAGTACCTGGCCGGTTTCATTGAAGATATTTTCCTGACCATCCAGTTTATCCGATATCAGATCCCTGTATTTAACGGGCTTTTGGTTGTAAGACGCGAGAGCATTATATAAAGGCCTGCCTTTTTTATCCATCGGAAAAAGATCATCTCCTGAAACTGAGACAGCAATAGTCTTTGGCTTATCTTTTAAAGATCTGGAATTACAGGCAGAGAGCACTTTTTTTATGCCGTTAAGTATAAATTTTGGATTTATCTCACCTTTTTCAAGAAGGTCTTTTTTATAGCGGGAGCCATAATCAAAATATGACCTGGCAAGGATATCCCCTTTTGTTGAAAATATAACTGCTTTTGTTCCGGTGAAACCGACATCAAGGCCTATATGGCTCATCTGTATACTACCTCTGGCTTTTAGATATGCGTTTTAAGACTTCTGTGGTAACTTCATTTATGAGTTTTTCCATGTCGATTTTTCCAGACATGAGTATTTTTGGACCCGGACAATTGTTAGGGTCTTGAAAATTTTTTGTAAGTATTCCTGCCGCCTGCCATTGATTCGAATCATCCATTTTTACATTGCCGAGGTTCTTATACAGATTCATTATCTCCCTGGCCCTGCCATTTGACTTTATATAATAGATTTTTTCCTGGATCTCCTTTTGCATCTCATCACGAGCAGGGATTATTATCCTTGAAGGGTCCACAAAATGCTCCCCTTCCTTATTCCTGATTTCATCTATCTTACTGAAATACCTGTACAGGGGGTCCGTGCCATATCCGGTAAAATGCATTCCAAATGATATGCATCTTTGCATAACATCCTTTGAAAGACCCGAGGCTCCATGCAGACAAAGATGCACCCCTGTATTGCTGAGCTTTTTAATAAGATCATAGTTTATTGAAGGTTCACCCTTAT
>CAYGYY010000004.1:0-48137 GCA_964354265.1 uncultured Actinomycetota bacterium | reverse complement strand
GTTTTGTATTTTAAAAACAAGAAATTATATCATAATTTTTAAAAATTTTTACATTAAAAATAGGTAGACTGTGAGGATTTTAAGGTGAACCATAATAATCCAGCTTCTGGAATTGATAGAGCCGGTAAGGATATAATGCCGGAGCGCCGAAGGAGAATGGTCGATAGCCAGATAGTGGCAAGGGGCATTAAGGATGCAAAAGTAATAAATGCCATGCTTTCAGTTCCCAGGGAAGATTTTATAGATAAAGACATGTCAGAAAGCGCATACGATGACAGGCCATTGCCCATAGGATATGGCCAGACAATATCACAGCCTTATATTGTTGCCCTGATGACAGAACTTCTGGAACTCAATGGAAATGAAAGGGTCCTTGAAATAGGGACCGGTTCAGGTTACCAGACTGCAGTGCTTTCAAATATAGCAGGTAAGGTCTACAGCATAGAGATAGTGGAACCGCTATATGAAAAGACTGCAAAAATCCTTGCATCATATAAGAATGTGGTGCTCTCATTGCAGGACGGGTATAACGGATGGGAAGAATTTGCCCCTTATGACAGGGTCATTGTGACAGCTGCTCCTGAGGATATCCCCCAACCGCTAATCAGCCAGTTAAAGACTAATGGTATAATGGTTCTTCCTTCAGGCCCTTCAGGCTGGGGACAGTCTCTTATAAAAATCTTAAAAAAGGCTGACGGGACCTTTTCTAAAGAGTATGTTTGTGATGTTGCTTTTGTACCTTTAACCAGGAATAGACAGGACAGGCCTTAAGAATATGGTTTTAAAATGAAGACCGGAACAGTAAACTTACCCCTTCATGGAGGAAAGGCGCCGGCATGGCTTTTCAGCCGGATGACCAGGCTTTCAAGGGAAATCATACTCCTCATGGTATCTGAATACGGCGCAGGTGAAGTGCTGCAACGGATTTCTGATCCCCTGTGGTTTCAGGCTCTCGGCTGCGTCCTTGGCTTTGACTGGCATTCAAGCGGAGTGACCACTACTGTATGCGGAGCGTTGAAAGAAGGCATAAAAGGCCTTGAAAAGGAGCTTGGTTTATATATTGCAGGAGGAAAGGGCGGCACCAGCCGCAAAACCCCTTCAGAAATCATGTTTGCGCAGGAAAAACTTGGCAGGGATTTTAGCCATCTTGTATATAGCAGCAGGATAACAGCAAAAGTCGATAATAATGCGCTCCAGGATGGATACCAGTTATATCACCATAGCTTTTTCTTTACTGCAGATGGTAAAAAATGGGCAGTCGTACAGCAGGGCATGAATGATGCAAATAGAATGGCGCGCCGCTATCACTGGATAAGCAGTAAAGTCACTGATTTTGTATGCGAACCTCATGCAGCAATCTGCTGCGATAGCACTTCAAATGTATTAAACCTTGTAGACATCGACAGCTCAAAAGCCCGCAGCACGATTGCAGAGCTCTCATGTGAAAAACCGGAAAAACTTCTTCATGATCTTGACATGATAGTAAATAATAAAAACACTTACATCGAACTGCCGTTAAGACATCATATTATGTCCGGTGATATGGACAGAAACAGGTTTAAAAAAATACTTCTTTCGACTTATGAAAATAAACCAAAAGATTTTGAAAATCTTTTATCCCTGAAGGGTGTGGGTCCAGTGACAATAAGGGCCCTTGCACTTATTTCAGAGCTTGTGTATGGAGTAAAACACAGTATAAAAGACCCGGCAAGGTTCAGCTTTGCACACGGCGGTAAAGACGGCATCCCTTATCCCGTTGACAGGGAAAATTACGACAGATCTATTTCAATACTACATAAAGCTATAAATTATAGTAAAATCGACAGGTCCGAAAAGATAAATGCAATAAAACGGCTTTCATATTTCTATAAAGCTTAGAAAGACTAACAATTGCAGGATATAATTCATATATCCTGCTAAAGATTGACAAAATATTATCTATTTAGTAGCTCAAAGTGCTTTTGTTCTAATACTTATATTGTCTATATATATTCCAGCAAAAACTTTTGGGTATTATATTTACTTTTCATAGTCGACAGCCTGTCTTGTTGCCTTTTTTAAGACATACATCTCTTGCGCAAATCTTTTTTATAGAGGGGGGCACAACCTTGTGGCGAAGCCCTGCATTATCTATTGCCTTTGTGTGTGCCGGCATCAGTCCAGGTGGAACACTTCTTCAAGCATCTCTATCTGGGGGCCAGGAATCGTAGGGTCATCTTTTATAAAAAACTTATCCATAAATTTCTGCCACCTGGCATTGAGGTCAGTTTTGCCCAGTTGCCCCATTGCTTTCTCAAAGTCATCTGCTTCAAGATAAGCAAAAAGTGTGCCGTCTTTTTTAAAAAAAATCGAATAGTTCCTTATGCCGGCATCACTTATTTCTTTTGCAAAATCTGGCCATATCTCATCATGTGCCTTTTTATACTCTGCTTTCATCTCAGGTTTCATTCTGAATATAAATGCGGACCTTCCCATCAATTACCTCCTTGTATAATAAGACAATTTTTTTCCTTACTGATTAAATATTTGATAACTGCTCAATATTTTAGCGCTGATTACTTTACCTGACTTAAAATATCAGGTCTGAAATAAGGTCCATGTTATCTGCAAACCTGTAACCTTTAAGATTGGCCTCGATTTCTTTTTCATGCTTTAACAGCTTTAAAGTCATATCCTGGAATTTCCACATAAGTTTTACACCCAGCGCCAAAGATTTTACCCTGTCATCCCTTGGGGCTATTATATCTATAGCGCACCAGCCATTGTAATCAGTCTTGTTAAGATAGTAATAAAATTCAAGGATTTCCCAAAAATTAACAGTTCCAAAAATCATGTCCGGGTCGGCATCCTTATAGTTCTCATTAATATGTATCTGGTAAAGCTTTCCCCAGTAGTCAAGGAGCGAAACTGATTCCCCTATTCCTTCTGCCGCAACAAGCGCATGCCCGATATCAAGCGCACATCCGACATTTTTTAACCCGACTTCATTTACAAAAGCCATAGCTTTTCCGGTATCGCCAATATATTGTTTCTGTCTCGGGTCTTTTAACTTTGCCTCTATTGCTATTTTCATGTCTTTAGCATATTCGCCTATTTCCCTGACAGTTTCCACCATATACTTCCAGCCTTCGATATAATTTACCTGGAAAACATAATCATACCCGTCATGAGCCGGCCAAAGAAGCACGCTGCCAGCATTTACAGCTCTTCCAAAATCAATTGCTTCCTTAAAGATTTTTACAGCTTCTTTTCTGATTTTTGCATCATTTGTACAAAATGAGCCATGTTTCCATTTCCTGTCCCCAAAGCATTCAACAGCCATGTTTGATACCTTAAGGCCATAGTTGCCTATTTTTTTCATCAGCTTATCAGGATCATCAGGAAGCGGGGCTACCGGATAAAATGTGAAAAGACCGGTAAGACCCTTTATTTTTGACATGGCTTCCAGTTGCTGGTCTACAGTCATTTCATCGAAATATCCGCCTGGTACATATCTTTCGGCATAAGTTCCAAGACACCACAGGTGCGCGTCAATATTTAACTTCATTTCATTCCTCCCTTTTGTATATTTCCTATGTATATTTATTTAATTCTTAACTTACTGCCATATCTATTATTTCAAATGAGCAGTTTCAGCTGCATGTCCTGTCTATTATTTCATTCAGCCTTCTTCTGTAGTATATGAAATTTTTCCAGGTGCAATCCTGGGAAACAAAATGATCTATATGGGGAATGTACCTTCCACTTTTTAACAGTTCTTCTGCAATTGAAAGCTCCAGGTCTATGCGCTCTTTTGTCGACCCTTCAAACAGTACTCTTTTATCGATTCCGCCCATGAGCTGGAAATCCGGGTAATTCTTCCTGATGCGCAGCATGTCATTGCCGGCAGCCCTTTCAAATGGATACATCCCTGTAACTCCTGTCTCTATAATAAGCGGTATCAGGTCTTCAACATATCCGTCGCTATCTGTAAGGACTACATCTACTTTCGCCTCTTTTGCAAAGTTAACCATTGCTTTATATCTTGGAGCAAGAAAATGCCTGAAATGAGCAGGCGATATAAGAGACCCCATTTTACCTGCCATATCTTCCCATATCAGGATGCAGTCCACCTTCACATCGGTACAGATAGCGCCATAGTATTCAAGAAGAAAATTCAGGAAGGTCTCGCAAATATCATCTATGAGTCCCGGGTCATCATGAAGTGTTATCATATATGTTGTAAGCCCCATTATCTCCCTTGGAAAACCGAGGAATCCGCCATTTGTGCCGCCAAGTCTTATAGGAAAATCCCTTTCTTTTAACCGCGATGCAAGGTTATTCCAGTCCGGCGGCAACCTTTTTTTAATGCTTTCCTTTGAATAATTCTGCTTGTACGCTTCCCAGGTCTTCCGGTCCTTTACAGGGTGTTCAAGCTCCATTGGAAGCGAAGTAATATTTATGTCATTTTTATTTAAAACGCCATACTCATCCTTATATATTATATGGGTATCAGTTTTATCTACTATGCGCTGGGCAAACATCGGGCTGTAATCTACAGGGAACTTTGTGAGGTACTGGTCAAGGCCAAATACGGGCTGCACATTTATATCGCCTGCTTTTTCCATCTGGCTGTAAATGTTTTTATTTGCCATTATAGCTATCCCGTCTGAGATATTTTCGGGAACAGGTTCTATGACAGACAGCCCTTCGTTAAACCATCGCCTTACTGTACCTGCCCAATAGCCAAACTCGACCTTTGGGATCTCTACCTCAGCATAATTGCCACCCTTCATTCGCATTACTGATAAGAATTTTTCACGTGAGTTCATAATAGGCTATACCCCTGAAGACATTAATATTAATGTTTTAATGCTGGCAAAAATCAATATAATTGAAGCTGCTTTCTATTCCTCAATGCATCTATTGAAATTACCAGTACAAGCAATGCCCCTTTTACAACCATTCTTAAAAATACCGGCACATCCAGCAGGACCATGCCATTTGATATTGTCTGTATTATAACCAGGGCGATAAATACTCCAAGGTAATTCCCTTTACCGCCACCGACCGCTACTCCGCCAAGGACCACAATAGTAAGGACTTCAAGTTCAGCCCCGGTACCATATTCTGGCCTGCCTGAACCAAGCTGTGAAATTAAAAGAAGTCCTGCAATTGAGCAGAAAAACCCCGAAATAACATATGAGATTATTTTAATCCTGTCTACTGGAATACCTGCAAGCCTTGCCAGGCTTTCATTTCCGCCGATTGTAAAAAGATCCCGCCCAAATCTTGTAAATTTAAGTATCAGGGACAGTATGATAAAAGCAACAATAATATATACCGTGGTAATAGGAAAAACATTTCCTATATATATCCTTCCCAGGCTCTGCACAAATTCATTATATATCCTGGGATTTAAATCAGCCCAGAAGTAGCATACCCCACGGAAGAATGCAAGGGTACCAAGTGTCGTTATAATGGGATTAATGCCAACTTTCGTAATAATCAGGCCGTTTATAAGGCCTACGCTGCATCCGATTATTACTGCTATTAGAAAAACCACTGCTGTAGGAATCATTATATTTTCCATCAGGAGAACTGCGCTAACTATACCGGCAAGGCCTGCTGTCGAACCTATAGCCAGGTCAAATCCCCCGCCTATCATCACTATTGTGATGCCTGCCGCCAGAATCCCGAAAACAGCAAAATTATTAAAGATTCCCTTGATATTCTGTATTGTTAAAAAGTTTTCACTGGTAAGAGAAAAAAGAAGAATTATTAAAATGAATATTCCTATTAAGGTGGGGGTAGGAGTCCTTAAAAAATTCATAAATGCTGAGTAACTCTTAGTGCCTTTTGCCATTTATCCTCCAAAAAAATATTAAAATAAATTATTACTTTCCTTAAACGCTTCGCTTAATCCTGGACTGTCTTATCTCATATGCAGAAACAACCAGTATTAAAACTGCGCCCTGCACCATCTGGATATAAAAATAATACACATTCATTATAGTAAGGAAATTATATAGAATACTTAGAATCAATACCCCGGCCAGTGTCCCCAGGATCTGTCCCCTTCCACCGCCAAGGGCAGTTCCTCCTAAAATTATTGCTGAGACTATTACCAGCTCAAGGCCCTGACCGTGCTGCGGCATGCCTACTGCAGAAAGAGATGTAAGGATCAGTCCGCCAAGCGATGCTGCGATACCACAGAATAGAAAAGCCGTAAATTTTACCTTTTTGACATTTATTCCTGAAAGATATGAGGCCAGTGGATTAGCGCCTATTGCATATATCTTCCTGCCCCATTTTGAATGATTCATTATTATATAAGTAATAACAAAAGTAAGGACCAGAAGTATAATCGGGAAAGGCAGCACCTTAAATACAAAACCCCTTCCAATATAATCTATGACAGGGTTCATGGCCAGTATTGACTCACCGTTTGTAAGCGTGTATCCAATGCCTCGCCATATAAACATAGTGCCAATTGTTGCTATAATAGAATTTACACCGATTACTGTTACAAGCATGCCATTGAAAGACCCCATCGCTGCACCTGCAGCAAGCGCTATTATAACTACTAGCCAGCCAGGCACTCCTCTTTCCAGGAGAAGAGCCGTAAGACATGCAGTAAGCCCTACATTTCCACCTATTGAAAAGTCAATTTCGCCTGATACCATGACCATTGTAAGTACTGCTGCAATAATACCGATAAATGATAAATTGTTTATCATCGGGATAAGGTTTAATCTTGAGAAGAAAAATGGTCTGCCGACATAAGAAAAAACACAAAAGAGAACTATAAGTATTATAAATAGTATAGCGGTGTTGTTTAACTTAATCTTTTTCCTGGACACAGCTTCCGTTGACCTTGTGTCTGCCATAAGCTTTTTACCCCCTTAGTATTTATAAACAAGCTGTTGCCAATAGTCCCTCTTCAGATGCATCTATTCTTGAGCATTCTCCGGTGAACCTGCCTTTGCTCATGACTATAACCCTGTCTGCAATAGACATTATTTCAGGCAGTTCTGAGCTTATCATTATAATAGAAGAGCCTCTCTCGCATAGATCCTGCATCAGCTTATATATTTCAATTTTTGCACCGACATCTATACCCCTTGTCGGTTCATTAAGTATGATTATCTGTGAACCGCTCTCAAGCCATTTTGCAAGGACGACCTTTTGCTGGTTTCCGCCGGAAAGGCTGTTTACTTCCTGTTCAAGCGTCGGTGTTTTTATGCCGACTTCTTTTACCCATTTGGATGCTTTTGCCCGCTCAAGCGTCCTGGCTATTAAAAAACTCCTGCCCAGGTCTTCTATATTTGCAAGAGTAATATTCTCTTTGACTCCCATAATAAGAGCCAGGCCCTCTAACTTTCTGTCAAGCGGCACCAGGCCTATTTTTTCATTTCTTGCAGCATTCGGGCTCTTAATATTAATTTGCTTTCCATTTATTATGATTTTTCCGCTTTTTACCTTATTTGCGCCAAATAAAGCCTTTACAAGAGAGGTCCTCCCTGAACCCAACAACCCAAAAATTCCAAGTATTTCACCTTTTCTTAATTTAAAACTTACACTTGAAAATCCTGCAGCGCTTAAGTCTTCAACTTCCATCACTGTTTCACCGATCGGTACCTCTCTTTTGGGGTACATATCCTTAATATCCCTGCCGACCATCAGTTCGACCAGCCAGTTAGCAGTTGTGTCTCTTGTTTTAAGTGTGTCAACTTTTTTACCGTCTCGAAGGACTGTAACCCTGTCTGTTATTTCAAAAACCTCTTTTAGCCTGTGGGAAATATAAATTATTGATACTCCCCCAGACTTAAGCGTTCTTATTATTTTAAATAATGATTGCGCTTCCTCTTCTGATAATGCAGCAGTAGGCTCATCCATTACCAGTATTTTTGCTTCTCTGGATATTGCTTTTGCAATTTCAACTATTTGTTTTTCTGATACTGTAAGATCGCCAATTATGGCGTTTGGATCAAGCTTAACATTTAGAGTGTTAAGCAGCTCAACTGCTTTTTTTGTCATTGCTTTCCAGTCAACAGTCTTAAACGGCCCCCTGACAAGCTGTTCGCCTATAAAGATATTTTCTGTAACAGTTAAGTTGTTAAGCGTATTTAACTCCTGGTATATCACCCTGATGCCGGAAGCTGTTGCCTCTGCCGGCCCTTTTATCTCGAATTTTTGCCCGTCTACAAAAATATCACCGCTATCTTTAATATAGTTTCCTGCAAGTATCTTAATTAAAGTGGATTTCCCTGCACCATTTTCACCTAGTATTCCGAGCACTTCGCCCTTTTTTAAATCAATTGACACATCATCCAGGGCAACAACTCCCGGGAAAGTTTTGGTAATATTATCCATTTTTAAAACGATTTCATTATATTCAGACACTTTAGCACCACCTGATAAATAAAACCTGATAAATAAAATTGGGGAAACTAAGGATGAACCTCTAGTCTCCCCAATTTTTAATAGCTCAAGCTCTCATTTTTAAAAGCTTATTCATGATATTATGACAATGGATACCATTCGTCTATATTGTCAAGGGTAATGATCTCGTTCTCAACATACATAAATGGAGGAACAGCCTCACCCTTCATTAAAGAAACTGCAGCTGGCACAAGATACTCGCCATAACGTTCCGGGAAGAAAGCAACTGCTCCGTCGATCATTCCATCACGGATCTGCTGCTTGCCTACATCATCACAACCCATGGTTATGATAAACCATTTCTCAGGATCCCATCTGCCGGCAGTCTCAATAGCTGCAAGGCAACCGCTCATAGTTTCCTCATTAATTGAGGTCATTGCAACAAATTCTGCATCAGGTATCTTTGAAAGCACATCTGTCATAGCTTTGTTTGCCTGCTCAGCTTCACCGGCTCCACCATCGGTTCTAACTGTAATGGGGTCGATTACTTCAGCGCCGTATTTGTCTACAAATGCCTGATAAAAACCTTCAGACCTTAGCATCAGTACTTCTCCGCCAGCCGGGAACTGTATAAGCACTATTGCATCAAGCATTTCAATTCCGCCCTTGGCTTCAACTTCCTCCACTGCAGCAAGGCCGGCCATGTAAGATACTTTGAAGTTATTGCAGCCCATGAATGGAGCATTAGGACATGGAACGTCTACAGTTACAATTGGTATATTAGCCATACCAAACTTTGTAGAGATAATGCTGTTGACTTTTGAGTCAAACTGGAAATTGATTAAAGCATCCGGGTTCTTTGCAAGTATTATGTCTGCGTTTTTAAGACCAATCGTAGCATCATACTGGTTGTCAGCATAGTAAAGATTATTTGGGTCTCCACCAGCCAGCTTCCAGTTGTCCTGTACGCTTTGCCATACATTGATACAGAATGGAATACCACCCATGATATCAGTGAATGCCAATGTCTGGTCCGTTGCCGGTGCGTCCGGATAAGCTTCGCCCTTCACTGCAGCTGCTTTCAGCGACTCATAATAATCATAAGCTCCCCCAGCTTCCGGCGCTGTTGTTTCAGCTGCTGCTGTTTCAGCCGCTTCCATTGCTGCCTGGGCTTCAGCTTTTGCTGCATCTATCTCAGCTTGCGCTGCTGCCTGCGCTGACTCTACTGCCGCAGCTACTGCTTCCTGTACTTGTGCTTGCTGGTCTGCAGTGCAACCTGCAAGCGGGATTGAAACCAGAAAAACTGCTGCCAGGACTGTCGCTAATATTATAATAGCTTTTTTCATTTTACCTCCCTTTGTTATTGATAGTTTGTATTTCTTTAATAAAAGACATATTTATTTTTCGGTTACTCCTTTCATTAGAGATTATAAAGATAGATAAATAGTTTTTATTTTAGGATAACATAGTATATTTCTGATTTTTTAGAAAAACGATTTTCTTAAAAATACCATACAACATTTTTTTTGTCAATATTAAAGCAGAAAAATGCAGAAAAATCGTTCTTCAGAGATGGGCGCCAATTTTAAAAAGCATTTTTATTTTATTTTGTTTTAAGATAATTGCTTCTATATAAGGCCCTTCTTCTTATAATACCGGGTAGCTTCAGCAAGGATTTTATCGATTTCTTTGTCCTGTTCATCTGTCAGCGGAGACGGTTTGTGTGTTGCCACAATTTCTTCATATCTTTCCTTTGCCTTTTCTATAACAGTCTTCTTTCCTGTATTTATCCATTCCTGGTATGAGCTTTTATCAAAAACCTTAGGCATGTAGTCTTCATTTTTCCACATCGTTCTTGTCTGCTTTGTATTGAGGAAAGTACCGCTTGAACCAACTTCTTTTATGACATCAAGCCCGATGGTATCGTCATTTACAGGAAATCCTTCAATTATCTTTCCAATTGTCTTTGCCACATCATCATCAATAATTGCAAGTACAGGATTATATGCAAGCTCTGCTGTAACCCCTCCGTGCAAAACAATAAGGTTTGCCCCGGACAGCGCTGAGCATGTCGCAAGAGGCAACTTCTCCGCCCCAAGCTGGTAGTCTATTATTTTTGCATTGGAAAATGCCGAGCCTGTATTATTTACCGGTATCTTGTAGAGCGAGTGCCAGACCTGGTTATATGCCATCTGGTGAAGCGCTGTTGCAGCTGTCCCGAAGTTTAAATCACCGGTAGCCATATTCATTGCTGAAACAAAATTATTGGCTATTACACCGCTGCCGGGCCTTATGCACTGGAGCAAAACTATTATAGCCAGAAGCTCAGCGTTGTGGGAAACAGAAGCTCCTGCAACAGTTACAGGATGTGAACCTCCCATTATTGAACCTGAAGCTATATAAATAGGAAACCCTGCTTCAAGGTAATGAAATGCTGCATTGCATGGATCTTCAGCAAGTGAAAGAGGGGCGGCGCCCTCCACGCAACCCATTATTTGCGCTCCCACTGCCTGCGCTATTTTAGTTTCCCAGATAAATGAATCTGAAGGCTGGGCTCCTCTTGAAGGTTTTGTGGAAAATCTGTGCCTTTGCGCGCAGGATACGGTACAGCTCATTACAGGAGGGATACCTTCTATCTCAAAATAAGGTGTATAGGATGGGAACACATTCATGGAATCAAGATTGTCAGAAACAAGCACCCCGATATTATTCTGATTGAGTGTCGGCATAGTGACTATCCCTGTATCAATATCCACATGCCTTGCGCCTGCCGAGTTCATAAAATACATAGTGTTGCCGCCAAGCCTGATACTTTTTTGTTCATCCCGCGCCTTGAGGTAAAAGCTTGAAGGAGTTTTTGCAATCGCCCATTCAACAAGACTTGAGGGCAGCTTTGCAATCATAGTATCATAATCTATTTTTGCGCCATGCTCTGCCAGGACCTTCAGCGCTTTTTTTGATTCATATTTAAAGCCTACTTCGTCAAGTACGTTTAATGAAGCTGTATGTATCTGCTCGACCTGGCTTTCAGTTAACACTTTTATGGGTTCAAAAGTCCTTTTAAATCCTTTTTGCATTTTTTACTCCAATCCTAAAAGATGTTTTTGAGCCCGAATTGAGCCAATTATATTACTATTTAAATTGTGCAGTCGATCTGCGTTCGATTATCTCAGTTTTTAATATGATATTTTTATTCACGATTTTCTTTCGTTCGATGATGTCTATTAGCAGGTTTGCTGCAGTTTCTCCCATAAGTTTTTTAGGCTGTTTTACCGTAGTCAGCGAAGGTTCAGAAAAGGCGCAAATAACTTCATCATTATATCCCATTACAGAAATATCATCAGGAACTGATAAACCGACTTCCTTTAAAGCTTTTATCGCGCCAATGGCAAGAAAATCAGCAAGCGTGACATAGGCTGTGGGAATTTTTTCCTCCTCGACTTTTTGCTTTATTACAGCATAGGTGCCTTTTAATTCATCCAGCCTCAGCAAGTCATCGATTATTACATAATCAGGATTATATTTAAGGCCATTTTTCTTTAATGCGCTGCAATAACCTTCATACCTCCTCCTTATTGTAGTCTGATTCTCAAAAGGAAAAGTGATAAAGCCTATCCTCCTGTGTCCAAGATCATAAAGATATTGTACAGCGCTTTCCATTGCAGTAAAATTATTAACCAGCACAGAGGGTATTTCGCTGTCATCTATCTCCCTGTCAAGCACAACTACAGGGATATTTGAGTCATGGACCTTCTTGATATGTGCATACAGGTCATAACCGCAGAAAAAAATGATGCCGTCAATAGACTGGTCTAGCATTGAATTCATCTGCCTTTCTTCCTCGCATATGTCATAAAAGGTGCACCCGATTATCAATGTATAATTCCTCAGCCTGGCCGCCTCCTCAATACCTCTTAAGACCTGCGCAAAAAATGGTTGGGCTATATCCGGGAGAAGTATGCCGATTGTCCTGATGCTTTTAGTCCGGAGTCCCCGCGCTATAATATTGGGACGGTAATCCAGTTCTTGTATTGCAGCATTTACTTTTTCTCTGGTTTTTTCTGATACATATTTTGTCTTATTGATGACATGAGATACCGTAGAGATTGCAACTCCGGCTTTTTTAGCAATATCTTTGATTGAAGTTTTTTTTAGGGATTTAGTCACTTTTTATTAATTGTTTTTTCAGTAAAAAATCAATTTCCAGCATTGTCAATCTGTAATATTTATAATAGCAGCCGGATATAATTGTATTTTTCACCACAATGATGTCCTGATTGGCAATCCTTGATTTTTGCATTATTTATTTGCATTAACATAACGATTTATAACAGAAAAACGTTTTTCTGTCAATACAAAAATAAAAGTACAAAAATCAAAATAAAATGCTAAATAAAAAAGCCGTCTTTTTATTAATAGTTTTTATTTAATCTAACCTTTATAGCAGAGTATTTAAGGGCAGCAACCACAGGCAGTTCCTCTCCTGATAGAAACCTTACCATTGCCCCTCCACCGGTGCAGACATAGGAAAAATCTTGTGAAATTCCGTACTTGTTTATTGCGGCTATTGAGTCTCCACCGCCAATCACTGAAAAAGCATCTGATACTGCAATACAGGTTAGCAGTTCTTTTGTGCCAGCCTCAGTTGGGGAGTCCTCAAATATTCCGCAGGGCCCATTTACAAACACTGTTGCTGCATTAGAAATTATATCTTTATATGCATTAATTGTCCTGGAGCCAATATCAGCTATCATGTGTTCTGAAGGCAGATCACCTGCCAAAAACTCAGCCCTTTTGCCATCCTTTACATATGCAAAATCAGATGGAAGAACTATTTTTTCACTGTATGCGCCTAGCAGCTCCTCTGCCCTGGGGATGTATTCATCCAGCTTTTTCTTATAAATTATATCTTCTGAAGTTTTTCCAAGCGATGCGCCTTTTGCCATATAGAACAGCTGGCCAAGAAGCCCTGAGGCTAAAATTGTGTCTGCCACGCTATCTGACAGCACTTTTGGCATCATCTCAAACGCATCTTCTATCTTTGCTCCGCCAAGGCAGAATACACATGGGTGTGAGGGTTCACTCATTATGCCTGCCAGTACCTCATATTCTTTCTCAAATAGCCGGCCCATTGCTGATGGAAGGAGGAGTTCGAATCCTACAAGTGTCGGCTGGCTTCTATGGGCTGCCGCAAAAGCGTCGCAGACATATATATCGCCATATGAAGCTAGCTTTGATACCACATAAGTTCCGGTCTGCTCCTCTGCAGAAAGCTTTAGCTTTGTCTCAAATAGCGTCATCTCCTCCGCCATGTACCTTACGTTATCAAGCATTAGGATGTCGCCAGGTCTTAAGTTTCTTATGGCATCTCTAGCAGCCGGGCCGCATACATCGTCTATAAAGTCAACAGAGCTTCCCAAAAGACCTGACAGGACTTTTGCATGATATTTTGTTGATACAAAGTTTTTGTATTCAAGGTCTCCGCCCTGGTGCGAGAGAAGAACGAGCTTTGCGCCCTTGCCGGACAGTTCCTTTATTGTTGGTATTGCTGCCTCTATTCTTGTAATATCTTTTAAGTTATCAATTTGGCTATCATAGGGGCTGTTTAGGTCAAGGCGGCAGATTACAGTTTTACCTTTAAAGTCAAAATCATCCAAAGTATTGATACCGTATTTCATGTTCTACCCCCTAGTACCTGTATCCCATGCCAAGATATTTGTTGGTAAGGGAGACGGCTTCTTTAGCATCAGTCTGAAGAGAAAGGGCAGCCCTTACAGCGTCTATTGACTCAGGGATTACCACTGCTTCCTGTGGTATGTTTATGCTAAAAAACAGGTTGGGGCCAGACTTTACTACAGTTTCCCTAAACAGCGCAATCTCGTACATGTCAGCTCTTTTAGCCCCCTTATCCCTTGCATACCTGAACAGCGCTGCATTTGAGTTAAAACCTTTTGCAATGTCAACTACTTTTATCCTTGGATGAGATTCAAACAGAGCCATTGCCTCTTCCACGCTGATATCAGCCCTGGGTGTTACAAGAAGAGTTATTATGTGGCCATGGGTGGTTGGAACGTGTACCAGCGCTCCTGTTGCATCTATATGGGGCATGATAAGCATTAAATCTTTTGCCTGGTGGTTTGGTACCTTCTCTACAAGGGCTACGTCAACCAGGCCCCTGTGGGCGTCGCCGGGATCAGCTACTCTTCGTATTATTGTAGCAACTACACGCTCAACTCCCACTGCCTTGTCTATACAGTCTACGGCTCTGATGAAGCCTGTGGTGTTACAGCTTGTTAGCTTTAAATAATCTTTGCCTATTCCTTTTTGGTAGTTTGCATAGCCATGGAAGAACACATCTGCCACATCGTTTTTTTCCCCGCCCTGAAATATTGCTTTCTTTCCATAGGATTTGTATATTTCCTTGTTTTTTAGCCCTATGCCGGCTGGAGTTGCATCAAGGACTATATCCACCCTGGGAAGGATGTCTTTTAGGGTACCCTCAACAGATATGCCTTCGGACTTGAATGCTTCTGCCTGAGCTTCTTCAAATACATATATGGGGTAAATATCGCATGAGTCAAGCATTGCCCGGATTGATAGTGTGGGGGCCACGTCTACAATGCCTGCAAGCTCCATGTCATCCTGGGCTGCGACTCCGTCTGCTAACCTCTGCCCTATCACGCCGTAACCTACTACAGCTGCTTTTGTTTTACTCATTTTAACCTCCAGGGTAAATATTTAGCTTTTTAATCTATATTTTATTGCTTCTTATACCTGTACATATCTATTTTGAAAAACCTGGTATTAAAGAAAGCTTCTATAAAAGCTTTCTTATCTCTTCTTCAATTCTTTCCTCAGTCGGGATTATATAGTTTTCAAGTACGATACTGTATGGCATCGGCGCATCCCTTCCCGTAACCCTAACAATGGGAGCATCAAGGTAGTCAAATGCGCAGCATGCAATCTCAGACGCTAAAAATGAGCTGAATCCGCCTGTATAACATGCTTCCTCTACAAGGACGACCCTGCCGGTTTTTTTAACAGATTCAATAATAGTACCAAGATCAAGCGGCTTTATAGTCCTTGGGTCGATTACCTCAAGATTTATATTTTGTCCAGCCAGCCTATCAGCGACAGAAAGCGCTTTATGCACCATATATGATGTTGCAACAACTGTTATATCGCTTCCGCTTCTTTTAATATCTGCCTTGCCCAGTTCTATTTCATACATTTCTTCAGGAACATGGCCTTTTATCTTTTTATAGAGAAGCTTGTGTTCAAGCATGATTACAGGATTTGGATCAGAAATGGCAGCAAGAAGAAGTCCTTTCGCATCATATGGGGTAGAAGGCATTATTATTTTTAACCCTGGTATATGGTTAAATATTGCCTCAATGCTCTGGGAGTGCTGTGCAGCTGCGCCTGTTCCACCGCCGCATGGGGCCCTGATAACAAGGGGAACCGGGACTTTGCCGCCAAACATATAATGTATTTTAGCTGCCTGGTTGCCTATCTGCTCGAGTGCAAGCATCAAAAAATCTGAAAACATTATCTCGACAATAGGGCGCATCCCCATAATAGCTGCACCAATTCCAATGCCTGCTATCGCCTGCTCTGATATCGGGGTATCAACTATTCTTCTGGGACCAAACTTCTCTATCATTCCGACAGTAAGTCCAAAAGCGCCGCCGTATACGCCCACATCTTCGCCCATTAGAAAAGCTCTCTCATCAGTTTCCATATATTGTGTTATTGCTTCTTTAATTGCATCTAGATAAAATAGTTCCCTCATTTAGCTGCCCCCTTTTGCCAATCTGCATAAACATCATCAATGGCTGATTCTGGACTGGGAAAATCGCTCTCTTTAGCAAATTTGGCGGCATCAACTATCTGCTGGGTTACTTTTTGCTCGATAAGATCGATTTCTGACTGGCTTGCAATACCTTTTTGAACAAGATATTTCTTAAATGCCTTTATAGGGCACTTTTGTTTCCAGGACTGTACTTCCTCTTTGGTCCTGTACCTCTCAGCATCCATCCTTGAGTGCCCCTTCCACCTGTAAGTTAAGCACTCAAGAAGAATGGGACCGCTTCCTTTCCTGGCCTCATCGGCAAGTTTTGAAACTGTCCTGTAAACTTCAGTTACATCATTTCCATCGATGGAGAGCCCTTTTATGCCATATGAGCACGCCCTGTCAGACAACTTTTGGATATTTACTGCTTTAGATACCGGAAAGCCCATGCCATACATGTTGTTTTCAATTATATAAATAACAGGCAGCTTCCAGATAGAAGCCATATTGACTGATTCATGGAAAACACCCTGATTTGTCGCTCCATCACCAAAGAAGCAAAGTACAATCTGCCCGGTATTCATTTCGCTAACTGCAAGAGCTGCGCCTGTAGCAATAGCTATTCCTCCACCTACAATACCATTTGCACCAAGGATGCCAATGTCAATATCTGCTATATGCATTGAGCCGCCCTTCCCCTTGCAGTATCCAGTGGCTTTGCCAAGAAGCTCAGCCATCATAAGGTCGAGGTTTGCCCCCTTTGCTATGCAGTGACCGTGTCCCCTATGCGTAGATGTTATCAGGTCTTCTTTTTTTATTGCCATAATGGAGCCAACTGCAGTAGCTTCCATTCCTATATAGAGATGCCCTGTGCCGTGTACTTCACCAAGCATATAGAATTGGTCTACCTGCTCTTCAAAGAAACGTATTTGCATCATCTTTGTCAGCATTTCAAGATATGTTGTTTTAGGTATTTCCTTTGCCATTGTATTAAATGATTCCCTCTTTAAATAATAAAACTCCTGTCAAAAATAATTATTTGCCAAAAATAGCTTCAAAATGATCCTGGTAATTTTTAATTATATTTTTCATGTAGACTTCTTCATGTTCATAAAGTGTTGCCACGATTTCTCTTCTATACTCATTCAGCACTGTACCATATGAAACATGTAAAAGCTGCCTGGTTTCTTTAATATCAATAAGTTCTGTCAGCTTTTTACTCTTTAAATCAGTGTTTATCTTTTTATAATCCAGGGCAATATAGTAGTCTTTGCTGTTTGCCTCAGCCTCCGCAAGCACTATATTGATAATTTTCTTGAATAAATCCGGATTAAACTCAGCAATTGTCCTTAGAGACTCCATCCATGTCGTTCCTGATGTCTTAATATGAAAGTTTTCTCCAAGGATTTCAGGCAAATATTTAAAAATCATGAATTTGTCATCTGCAGAATGTACGCTAAGTCTGTAATTTCCGAAATATTTTGCTATTTCACCATGAACCTTAAGGGAAATTATAAAATCATTTAAATTTCCGATGTAATCTATCCCCTTTTCAAACAATCCCGGGAATTTTGGGGCTATTGTGCTGAATATTACTCCATCATTGATTAATTCAGAAGCAATATAGAAATGCTCCAGTGGCGTAGTATCAATATCTCTTTCATCAAATGTTGGTTCAAAATCAAAATCCGAAATTTTACTTTTTATCAAATTATAACATTCTGATAAAAAGTCAAGACTTTTATAATATCTTATGACCATCGAATATATATTTTCATCAGTAAACGAAAATATATTGCCCGAGAAATAGAAACTTTTGCCAATATACTTTTTACTTTTTTCCAGTCTTTCTTTTAATTTTTTATCTTCAGCAAACGAATCAGGAGAGGATTCGTTGTCTGTGTTTACATAGTCATAAGTATCAATTGTAAACATCGTATAAGGTAGATAGGTGTTGTTTATCATAGTATTCAACCAGTTTTTATCCCTAATATGGTCCGCATCGGAACCCCAGCTGTTGCCATATCCTTCCTGGAAAATACCCAGTACAGCATTGTGAAGAACGGTTTCACAATCTCTGGATGTTTTGGTAATCTCCCTGGCAGATTGCTGAGCAAACAAAGGGAAAAAATCATATTTTTGAGATATTTTTACGTGTGCGGCTGCAGCTATTCCTATCCTGTCGCCAAAACCGACTGAAAGTTTTTTATCAATTCTTTTTGGCTTTAATTCAGGGAAGAAGGAGAGAAGTTTTTTTGAATTATCTATGGAGGCGGCAAATAATCCAGTATAAATCCTGCCGTCGTTTAACTCCATCTCAATGATTTCTTCTTTTGGACCACTAAATATAAAATCGTTTTTAAGGCTTACTTCGCCAAATAACTTTTCTATATTTTTCCTGCAGAGGAAAAATATTCTGTTATCTTTTATATGGAAGGAATCCCTGTAAATTAAATATCGTCTATTTAACCTATCAATTAAGGCATTATAAACTTCTTGGGTAAAAATCATTTTATCCTTTACATCTATTTATTATATCTGGACTAAATTAAAGTTTGCAATTACTAATCGTTTATTTTTTCTCCATAGTAGTCCAATGAAATAATGGTTTTTTGGTTCCCTCCCCAAACTCAAACCCACCTGTTACCATCAATTCCGCGCCAGTTATAAAACTGGCCCATTCGCTGGCCAGGAAAAGTACAGCTTGCCCTACTTCCTCGGAAGTTCCCCCTCGCCCCATCCATTGAACTGAATCATTATACTCTATAAAAGCTTTGGGGTCTTTCTGCCTGCTTACAGTTTTTTCGAACATTTCATTGATTATATGGCCCGGTTTAACCTCATTTACCCTTACGCCATTTCTGGCTTCATCACAGGCAAGGGATTTTGTCATACAGGTAATTCCACCCTTTGTAGCACAATACATCGCGGCGCCTTCATCCCCGGTTGTTCCAAGGACACTTCCAATGTTGATTATATTTCCTTTTGTTGTCCGGAGATATGGCAATGCATACTTGCAAAATGCAAAATATGCAACAAGATTTACAGCAAGAATATCATTGAACTCTTTAATAGAAGTTTCGTCAATTGGACGCTGTAACGGAAAATATCCGGCACAATTTACAAGCACATCAATGTGGCCGAAATTTTTAACAGTAAGTTCTACAATCTCATTTATCCTGTCGGTATTTGCTACATCGCAATCAAAGAACAGGCATTTCCCGGGACCTTTCGTATTGATTTCTCTTGCCGTATCATTACCCAGATCCACGCTTCTACCGCATGTAACTACATTTACGCCAGCCCAGCCAAACACCTTACATATAGCTTTTCCAATACCCATTGTACCGCCTGTTATAATAGCGACCTTACCCTTCATACCTTCTTCTATTGATCTCATTTATTACCCTCCCTCACTCTAAAAAAATAACTTATATCAGTAAAAATTCTCTTTTGTTTTTTTATTTTTCACTTTATTTATTAATACAAATTTGTTAAAAAGTAATAAATTACTATATTTTATTAATAGAAATATCTGCTAAATATTCAGGCTTACCTTTAATCCCCAGATTATACCGGTAAACTGGACCTCCGATATCAAGCGCATCAAAATCATACCCTTCTGGAGCAATATGCAGTTTTACACTTTTTTCAGAAGTTGTAACATATATGTCAGTTAAATCTTTACCGCCAAAAATTAGAGAAGAAGTCTGCTTTGCTGGAGTTTTTAACCGCATGTTTATTTTTCCTTCAGGGTCATATCTTACAATACAGCTCCCATACCAGTGAGCTGACCATACAAAACCTTCCGAGTCAACAGTCATTCCATCAGGAATGCCTTCATCATCCGGAACTTTTACAAATACACGCCTGTTTGAAATGGACCCATTTTTTAAGTTATAGTCGTAAGCATAAATGGTCCTGAACACTGTGTCTGTATAATAAAGTATTTTATTATCCGGTGAAAAGCCAAGACCGTTTGAAAGATGGACTCCTTCTTCCAATATGGATATTGAACCATTTCTTTCAACTTTATAAAGCTTTCCCAAGGTATATTTAGTTAAACCAGGTCCATAAAAAGTAGTGCCAAAAAGAAACCTCCCCTTTGCATCTGCTATTGCGTCGTTTGATCTTAAAATATCTCCATCATATTTATCGGCAATCAGCCGGTAACCTTCTTTTTCATTCCAGGCATACACTCCCTGGTGACAGGCGCAAATTAATCCACCCTGTTTTCTTAATGCCATACCACTAACATTTTTTTCTTTAGCAATTTTTTCAATTGAACCATCCTCAGGATTATATTTATAAACGAATCCTGCAAGCATATCTGACCAGAATAATATATTAGCTTTGCTGTCCCACATCGGCGCTTCTCCACAAAGATATGGATAATCAGAAATAATGTCATATTTTTCAATCATTTTTTATTCTCCAGCAACTTAATTTATTTAAATATTATTTCTTTTACTCCAATAGTGCCTATAGCCGGTTAGCAAACTGTAATTAAATTTGAAGATGCTATGATGTATGATAAAACAGTTCGATTTCAAATTTTTTATTACTTAATTTTTTTTAATACCCCTTTTAATACATATGTCTTAACCTGTGACATTTCTTCCAGGGTATATGCAATCCCTTCTCTTCCTATGCCACTCATCTTATATCCACCAAAAGCATGGTCCAGATGCCTGTAATTATCTGCCCCATTTATCACTACAGTACCACACTCCATTTTAGATGCTGTTTGAATAGCTTTATTTATGTCAGATGTTATTACTCCGCCATTAAGGCCGTATTGGGAACCATTTGATATTGCCAACGCTTCCTCGGGTGTATCAAATCCAATAATAGGAAATACTGGTCCGAATATTTCCATATTCTTAGCAATATCCATTTCATCAGTCACTTCAGTCAGCACTGTCGGCTGATAGAATGCCCCATCCCTTTTACCACCATATGCGAGTTTGGCGCCCTGCCTGATAGTAAGTTCTATTTGTTTTTCTACCTCACTTGCTGCCTTTTCACTGATAAGACATCCGATTTCCGTGTTTTTGTCAATGGGATTGCCTATAATAACCTCTGACAGTTTATTGATAAGTCTTTTAGTAAACTCTTTTTTAATTGAATTTTGAACCAGGATCCTTTTTGTAGCGCAACAGCATTGCCCGGCATTCAACATCCTGCCCGCAAAAGCCTCATTTACTGCAAGCTTCATATCAGCATCTTCAAAAATTATCAATGCATCATTTCCTCCAAGCTCAAAGAAGATCCTGTGGAATGGCTGTGCAGATTCTTTAAAAATATCAATACCCACATCTGTACTGCCAGTCAGGCTTACAGCATCTATTTTAGGACTTGGAATCATCAATTTACCTATTACTGAACCCCTGCCAGTAACAACCTGGGCTACGCTTCCGGGTACGCCACATTCAATAAGCAGCTCAACTAAGCGTGTAACCGCGAGGGGATTATCAGTTGCAGGTTTTACAATAATAGCATTTCCCATAGTTAAAGCCGGTGCAACTTTTTGAGCATACAGTTCAACCGGGAAATTAAATGGGACTATACAAGCTATAACGCCTAGAGGCTCTCTTCTGGTAAAAATAATATCATTTGCGGACCCTTCCCGGTTATCGGTAGGTATTGTTTCTCCATATAGATGATTTGCTCTTTCAACATAACCCCTAAAAATATTTGCTGCAACTTGCACTTCAAATTCGCATTCTATGATCCTCTTTCCAAGTTCTCTGCATTCAAGCTCCGCCAATTCTTTTTTATTCTTTTCAATAGCTTCGGCATATTTAATAAGAATTTCGGCGCGTTTATATAATGGCGTATCGGCCCACACTTTTTTGCCTTCCTGCGCTATTTCCAGACACATTTCAATATCTTCTTTTGTTGCACTTGGAACAGTGTCAAGCAATTCCTGAGTGGCTGGATTAAAGACTTCAATTACATTACCGTCTTTCGAATCTGTCTTTTTACCTCCAATTATCATCTTCATCTTGCATCACACCTTTCTATTATTTTCTTAATCTAAGATAAAAAATATTCAAACAGACAGCTCCTAACTGCAAATTAGATACTGCAATTAAACATTATTTTTGTAAACTTTCCACTTTTTGCCAGTTCAAAAGCTTGTGCAAATTCAGTTAATGCAAATTCATGTGAAATTATACCTTCAAGATTTATTTTTTTATTCTCCAGTAGCTCTAAAGCCTGTGCAGTGTTTCGTTTGACAGAAAATGAACCATAAATTGAGAGATCGTTTTTATGAATTTGAAATGGGTCTATGCTTATTTTTTTTCCATGTTCAGGATGCCCGAAAAATAGTATCCTTCCATTTTTATTAACAAAATTAAAAAGCTGTTCAATTACTGCTATTATGCCTGTCGCATCAATCACAATATCAAAACCATATTCAGATATTAATTTTAATTTTTTACTGAGGTCTCTATCATTAATCAGGACTTCGCCAGCTCCAAATTTTTTCCCAATTGCAATCTTATCTTCGTGGATATCCACCATCGTTACACTGGAAACTCCCCTAATATTTAAAAGCTGAAGCATGATTAAACCTATTGGTCCAACCCCAAAAATCAAACCTTTGTCACCAAACCTTATATTTATCTTTTCAAGACCTAGAATCCCACAACCAAGGGGTTCCTGAAGCGCAGCCTCCTTTAAGCTCACATTATCACTTAGAATATGTATACAGGATTCTGGAACTTTTGAATATTCAGCAAACCCCCCATTAGCAGTTGTCCCATAACTCCCTCTATTTATACATAGATTTTGTTCATTCCTCTTACAATAATAGCAATTGCCACAAGTAATTGTATGTTCAATTGCAACTCTCTGTCCTTTTTTTATTCCCTTTACCTCTTTACCTACTTTTTCAACTATTCCAGAAAACTCATGTCCGGGTATTAGCGGATATCTTGCAACATAATCTCCATTAAAGATTTTAAAATCTGTACCGCAAAATCCTGCAAAACTATTTTTAATAAGGACTTCTCTGTCATTTATTTCCGGTATTTCAATATCTGCAATTTCGAATTTTTGAATTTGGGGGAAAACTACTGCTTTCATCCTTGACCTCTTTTTTTAATTTCTAATTTAATTTTACTAAAACATTTCTCTAGTAATAAATTATTATATTTTTGATTATTTCTTAATTTAGAAATAATCAATAAACAAATTAAAGTATAAATTTATTATTTTACTTTTATCCTGTTCTTTACTGAATTTCTTATAATTACTTCACCCTTTATAATTATTTTTTGTGGAGGTTTTTTTATTGCTGATTCTATTTTTCTTAACATAATATCAGCAGCAACCTCACCCATTTTATAAGTATAATTCCTAAATGTGGAAAGGGAGGGTTTAATATACTTTGATAGATAAATATCATCAAAACCAGCTACTGAAATATCTTCCGGAACTTTAAAACCATTATCCTGCAGATAGTTTATTACACCAATTGCTGAAACATCATTTGATACAAAAATTGCATCAAATTTATTAATCTTTTTTAAAATTTTTTTCATAAAATCATAACCATTGGAAATTGAAGCACTACCCCAGAATGACAGCTCTTCATTAAACAAATCTTTCTCGTTCAATGCTCTTTTCCAGCCATTATACCTTGAAATAGCAGTACTCAATTCCCTGGAGTGATGTAAACCCAGTATTATTTTATGACCATTATCAATCAATAATTTGGTCATTTTATATGCGCCATTTTCATTATCAACTTCAACTATGTCAGATTTATATCCTTTTATTGATCTGTCAATTAACACGACTGGGACCTGTAATTTTTTTAATATATCTGTATTTCTTAAGCTGGTGCATGGATCTAAAATAATTCCATCCACCCACATGTCTGCGAGATCCTCAAGAAAACCATTTTCCTTTTTAATATCTCCATCTGAATTGCATAGAAAAACATAATAGTTCTTACTTAGAAAAAAATCCTGAACTCCGCGAAGGATATCGGGAAAATAAGGATTTGTAATATCAGGTATAATAAAACCTATATTTTTAGTTTTTCTTTTTACAAGACTTGAAGCAATTTTATTGGGCTTATAATTATATTTCTCAATTACCTTCAGGACTTTATTTCTATTTTTTTCTTTTACATACAAAGATTTATTTATGACATTGGAAACTGTCCCTACTGACAGTCCTGTTATATTTGCAATTTTTTTTATTGTCATTCTTTCCATTATGAATATGCTTCTTCGAACTATATTCTAATAATCATAAAAACTTCCTGCACTCAATTATCAAATTTAATACTATAAAAAAAGATATCACTTAATAGATTAATAAATAATCATTCTAATAATTTACCTGCTAGCTATAAAATATTTTTAAAAGTAGTAATTTCATCTCTAGATCTCAAGACATTAAACTCTATTCTAAAATCCTTTTTTTCACCTGGATCTAAATATACCAGTTCATTTCTTTCCCTGATTTCCTTTCGTCCAAAGGTTAAACAATTTGATGGTTCAATTCCGCAAACATATTCTCCGCACCCCACATTTTTCCATTGAATAAGGTTGGGAAGATTATTTTTATTGAATTTTAACCATATCCCCAGTCCGTTGCCATTATCAAATTTTTCATTGACTATACCAATATTAGAATTTCCTTCATTATCAGATTTTATATCATGAAAAAATACCTGTTCTTTATAATCCGGAACCGGTTCAGAAAATTTATCAAAATTTTTATATCCTTTCCTGTCTTCTTCATCCCTTGGAACAACTTTTGCCTCAGACTCCAATAACACTGACCCTGCATCTAAAATAGGAAAACCTATATTTATGTGATACACAATCATAATGGGTGAAGGCATATGTCCAATATTTTCAACAATATCCTCAACTATAATCTTCGGGGAATCCATAGATAAGGTAATCTTCCTCCTGAGTGCAAGTTTGTCTCCAAATACTTTAACTTCTCTGACAGTTCCCTGGATTGTCATTATAAAGTTCTCTCCATCCCAATGTTTATCAAGAAAAATGTTTTCTGCCGGCAGATTGGCAATTCGTCCATGCAATCCTAATTCCTCTCCATTATCAATACATGGAACGCCTGCATAAGTCAGTCCACATGTAACAAGCAGTCCGCCATTAAAGGTCCTGAGCCATTCAAAACCTTTACTTTCATAATATATTGGGCTTGCTTCTCTTACTGCAGATTTCCAGTTGACTGGTATCGCATTATAACTTAATTCGGATATATCCATGCCCCTGTCAACCAGGACATTCATATTAATTCCACACCCGTTTTTCGCATTTACAACACGCAACCCCCGACCGGGACCATCTATCATTTCATAGAGCTTTAAATCCCCTATCTGTTCAATAGCCCCGGTTTTTTTTAAAAGCTCTTCTTTTAAATAATTTTTTCCATATAATTTCACAAATTCCTCCAGTACACTTGATTAACTTGTTTAAAACAGATTACAGGACTTTTTTGTTTTCATTGTTTCATTAATTTTTTAAACATTTAAATAATTTTTATGAAACGTTTCAGTATCTTAATTTATCTTTTTTTTAAATAATTGTATAAGTCGATATATTTTTTATGATAATGTAAAAATAATCGTGGAAATTCCTTAGAAATAAAATCTATCATCTTCTTAAGAATAGGCACCGTCCATTACTTTCAATTACTGGACAATACCATCCTTAATTCATACTATACAGCATTTTCTAAAGATCTTTTGCATGGGCTTTCAAGTCCTCTGTTGATGAAAACTTAAGCATGCGGCGCGCTGTTATCATTTCATTAACCATGTCCAGGGTAATAGCTAAAAGGATGATCACTCCTTTGACTATCTTTGTGATCTGATATGGCACACCGAGCAGGTTTAGACCGTTTGATATAAGCCCTAACAGAAGAACGCCAAATGCTGCTCCGACAACCGAACCCTTGCCGCCAAATAAGCTGTTTCCGCCGAGTACAGCTGCGCTAATAACATCTAAAAAGAGATCGTTACCCATCGTAGGATTAGCTACTCCAAGCTTTCCAACCAGGATAATCGCTGAAACACCGTTGCAAAGGCCGCCAAATAAGAATGCCCTGAAAAGAACAGTGCTGGTCGCAACACCGACAAGATTGGCAGCTTTTACATTTGCGCCGGTTGCAAATAGCCTTCTTCCATAGCTGGTCCTGGACAGGACAAACTGGCCTATGGCGAAAAAGGCAAGCATGACAAATATAGAAACGGGTATTCCCTGAAGGGTGGTTTTACCCAGGCCAGTGAATCCAGCTGGCAGATCTGTGACCGAAAAAGAACTTGTTAAGGAAAGCGCCAGCCCCTTAAATAAAAACTGCGTTATGAGTGTCATCATAAACGCATTGATTTTCCAATATGCGATAAAATAACCATTGATTGCTGCAAAAAATATACAGGTTGCAAGGATAATTATGATGCCTATAGGTGTTGACCACCTGTTGTCAGTGCCTATCACATTAACCATTGTCAATCCGGATATAACAGCGCTTGCCGATATCGCTGTGCCAAGGCTGAGGTCAAGACCTCCGCCAATCAGTATAAAAGCCAGTCCGGTAGTGGCAATACCAATATAAGTGAGCTGTGCACCAAGGGACGTAAGGTTTGTAGAAGTGGCAAAACTGGGAACAAATATGCTCATCGCTATTGCCATCAAAATAGCAACCACAGAAATAGGATAACTGCGCATCCATGCTTTTGCAGAATTAACGACTTTCATACATCCTCCATATTCCAACCGGCGGTCAAAACCGCCGGTTGGATCTTAAAAATTACTTCTTAGAAAATACCTTGATTTTCATTTTTTTTAATAGACATTGCCCCAGATTTGCGGATCATCGGCATTTGCTTTTGTAACAGACGTTGCGGGTATGATTATTACCTTATCAGCGTCTGAATAGGTTGTGCCGTTAACAAGCATATCCCAGGTCTTTTCAGCTGTTGCTTTACCGAGCACCAATACGTCTGTGTTTGCTACCGAGTATACATTGCCAGCCCTGATTTTATCAAGGGCATCGGGAGCCCCATCTATACCTGTGATGACCTTATAGCCTTCTTCACCCATCTGGACCCACTGGCCCTGTTCAGTTAGAACGGACATGATGGGAGTGAAAAGAAAGTCAGAAGCTGCATAGATGCAGTTGTAGTCGCCACCAACTGATGTAATGGCATCCTTGAAGCGGCTGTATGCAAGCTCGCCATCCCAATCTGTAAGGACTTTAGCAACAACTTCGATTCCATTTGCTGCTGCAAATTCATCGAAATAGTCCTGTCTCTCAATAGCATTTTGATCTGTGAGAGAGCCAACAAACTCGATGCACTTCAGCTCTGTATAACCAGCTTCTGCGCCGCCTGCCAGAATATCCTGTCCACAAATCTCTGCCTGCTGCTTGTTGTCAAAACCGATAGCGAGATCAACGTTTGACAGGTCAGGTGAAATCCTGGAAAACTGGCTAAAGAGAACACCGTTATCCTGGCAGTATTTGGCAGAAGCAGTGATAGCATCTGTATCCACTGCAAATACCATGACTGCCTTGCAGCCCTGAGCAACAAGATCCTCGATTTGTGTTGCCTGGAGAGTTGCATCCCCGTCAGCAATTACCAGGACCGGCTCGCCACCGAGCTCTGTGATCTTATCTGTGCTGCCATCACGAAGCCCCTCACAGAAGGGAGATCCGATAACGCCAATAGAGTTACCGACCTTAATCATTTCACCAGCGGCAGCGGTTGTCTCAGCAGCGGCAGCGGTTGTCTCAGCAGCGGCAGTTGTTTCTGCAGCAGCTGCAGTTGTCTCTGCAGCCTGTTCAGTTGCGCATCCATACAATCCGAACATTGTTATTAACATTGCTGCTACTAATCCTGCTATAAGAATTAGTTTGCTTTTTTGCATTTTTCCTCCTTTTTATTATATCGCAGAAATATTTTCTTCACTGCGAATTCTAATCGTATCGAGTAGAACCACTATAAATATAACAATTGCAAATACTATATCGTATGAGTACGTATTTGCTTTTAAAAGCACAAGCTGATTTGATATAAACGCAATGATAAGCGCACCGAGCATTAAGCCGGGAGCTATTGTTCCGCGTCCGCCGTTAAGGCTGACACCGCCGAGCACAGCAGCAGTGATTACTTTAAATTCAAAAGCTTCACCTATTGTATATGCCGAAGCCATAAACATTGCAGAAGCAAGGACTCCCGCAAGACCTGCCATAAGACCGCTCATGCCATATACGAAAAGCTTTATATTAAATACATTCACGCCTTTTTCTATTGCCATCTTTTCATTATCGCCTGTTGCATAAATACGGCGGCCAAGATCTGTCCTGTTGAGAAATATCTGGGCGATAATCGCAAGACCAAAACTTATGAATATATATGCCGGTACGCCAAGCCATCTTGTACCTATGATAACCGCCCATTTCATAGGCATCTGGTTAGTTTCAGAGCTTGCCAGGGATAGGCCGATTCCTCTTAAAATGTACATGGTGGCAAGCGTAGGAAGCAGTGCATATACTTTAAGGGTTGCAACAAGAAGGCCATTTATCAAGCCTATTAATAGCCCGAAAGCCAGTACTACCATTATTACTACGCCAACCGGCAGGTTCTCAAAAGCTTCCATGGTCTTATATGCGACAACCGCTGATACATACATGGTGGAGCCCACAGAAAGATCAATGCCCCGGGTCAAGATGCACATTGTGATACCGATACCAACAAGGACCATTGTACAGGATTGCGTAAACAGGCTGATTATATTATTTTTACTTATGGCCATAGGATTTGTTATGGCAACCAATATAAATGCTAAAGCCATCACGATATAGACTATATTGTTAAGCCAGAATTCCTTGGTTGTTAAAGTTCGCTGAAATTTATTAGTCATGCTTTTATGCTCCAGTTAGTTCATCGAATGTCTTATGATATTTGAACTGGTAATATCATCGCCTTCGAGCTCGCCGACGACTTTGCCCTTTGCCATTGTGATTACCCTGTCACTCATACCAAGCACCTCTTCAATTTCAGAAGAGATAAGCATTATGGAAACACCTTCATTTGCAATTTGGTCGATCCATCTATATATTTCTTCTTTTGCATGGACATCAATGCCCCTTGTTGGTTCATCAAGAATAAAAATCAGCGGGTCACGGTGCAGCCATTTTGCAATAACGACCTTTTGCTGGTTACCACCTGAAAGTTTTCCGGAAAGTTGATACATACTGGGTGTCGCTATCTGGAACTTATCTATGGAATCTTTTACAACTACCTCTTCCTTTCGGTTATTGATAACTGCAAATGGACCTTCTGAAAACCTCTCCAGGCCAGTTATGCTAATGTTGAAATTAATTGGATGTTCAAGGAAAAGCCCTTCGTCTCTGCGATTCTCCGTCAACCACGCTACGCCCATCTCCTTCAATGCTATAGGATTGAACTTTTTTATTTTTTCACCTTCGATAAGGACTTCCCCGTCTATAATCTTATCAATACCATACAGAGCCCTGACAAGTTCTGTCCTACCAGAGCCGACAAGGCCATAGAGGCCGAGCACTTCTCCTCTTCTCAGCTTTAAATTAACACCATTGAGCTTTGTAGTTGTTCTTATGTTTCTGAACTCAAGAATACTTTCATCCTTAATGTCCCTTTTTGTTTTTAAAAAAGCCTTTCCAGCTTTTGTACCTATCATCATGGAAACAACTTCGGTCTTCATGAGTCCTTCACTCTTTTTTTCCCCGGCATTAAATCCGTCGCGCAGGCAAACCACACGGTCACTAATATTGATAGCGTTTTCTATTTCGTGCGTGATGTAAATGATGATTTTTTGTTCTTTTTTTAGCTTTTTTATTATTTCGTAGAGTTTAACTCTCTCCTTGTTTGCAAGAGATGTTGTAGGCTCGTCAAGGATTATTATCTTAGCATTTTTTAAAACTGCGGATGCAATCTCTACCATCTGCTGCTCATGCAAAGGGATTTTACCTGCCTTCATTGAAGGGTCGACATGGATATCAAGTTCCTTGAAAATACCCTCTGTCCTATCTTTCATTTTCTTTTTACTGATAATAAATGGGATACGGCTCTTTACAGATTTTAAATTATCGATGAATAGATTTTCCTGAACAGAAAGTTGTTTAAAAAGTGAGAGCTCCTGATGGATAAATGAGATTCCCTCGCGCTGAGCGTCTGCAACAGTATGGATATTTACTTCTTTACCATTAATCCATATCTCACCGCTATCTCTCTTTACAACACCGCCAAGGACATTCATAAGAGTGGATTTTCCCGCACCGTTTTCACCTACCAGAGCAACGACTTCACCCTCATCAACCCCGAAATCAACATTCTGAAGTGCTTTTACACCCGGGAAGTTCTTGGATATGGCTTTCATTTCCAAATATTTATTGGACATATCTTCCGTCCTGATCATGTTGGTAAGATATATACTTGAATCGATTCAAGTAATGATTATAAAATTCTAACATTTTTTTTATCTTTGTCAACATGCATGGCCAACATATTAATCATTTCTTTAATAGCCCTTGCCCCGGATTTCTTTATCATCGCAATTCTCTTTTGTAACAGACATTGCGGTGTTAATTATTATCCTATATATTTTTACTTATCGCAGAAATATTCTCCTCATTTCGAACTCTAATTGTATCCAGCAGAACCACTATAAATATAACAATTGCAAATACTATATCGTATGAGTACGTGTTTGCTTTTAAAAGCACGAGTTGATTTGATATAAAAGCAAGGATAAGCGCACCGAGCATTAAGCCGGGAGCTATTGTTCCGCGTCCGCCGTTAAGGCTGACACCGCCGAGCACAGCAGCAGTGATTACTTTAAATTCAAAAGCTTCACCTATTGTATATGCCGAAGCCATAAACATTGCAGAAGCAAGGACTCCCGCAAGACCTGCCATAAGACCGCTCATGCCATATACGAAAAGCTTTATATTAAATACATTCACGCCTTTTTCTATTGCCATCTTTTCATTATCGCCTGTTGCATAAATACGGCGGCCAAGAGCTGTCCTGTTGAGAAATATCTGGGCGATAATCGCCAGACCAAAACTGATGATTATATATGCGGGTATGCCGAGCCATCTTGTACCTATGATAACCGCCCATTTCATGGGCAACTGGTTAACGGAACCGCTCGCCCAGGATAGGCCGATTCCCCTTAAAATGTACATTGTGGCAAGCGTCGGAAGCAGGGCATATACTTTAAGGGTTGCAACAAGAAGGCCATTTATCAAGCCGATAAACAGCCCGAAAGCCAGCACGACAAGTATTACTACGCCAACCGGCAGATTCTCAAAAGCTTCCATGGTCTTAAAAGCGACTATCGCTGATACATACATTGTGGAGCCCACAGAAAGGTCTATGCCCCGGGTCAAGATGCACATTGTGACACCAATGCCCGCAATTATCATTGTACAGGACTGCGTAAACAGGCTGATTACATTATTTTTACTTATGGCCATGGGATTTGTTATGGCAACTACGATAAATACGAAAAAAACAACTATATATACTATATTGCTAAGCCAGAAATCTTTGTTTGATAAAGTGCGCTGTAATTTAGTAGTCATAGTTTTTTACTCCCATCAGCTTTAAATAACTGCAAGGATGTTGGTAAGATTTATATTTGAATCGGTCCAGGTAACAATTATAAAATTTTAGCAATTTTATTATTTTTTTCAATATATCATATAATTTAGCCAATATTTTCAAAATATCAAATTGTTTGAAAGAGTATATAAATACAGCTTTCAAATAATTCAGATGATGCTTATTAAATATTACAAATCTTGAAAAAAATTATTGTCCATTTTTTAATAATTAAGCGCCAAGCATTCCTTTCACTTCCTGGATTACCCTTCCCTTATTTGGAACTACAGCATTTTCAAGGGATGGTGTCATGGCAATATGAGTATTTTTTGAAGCTATTATTTTTACAGGCATGTCAAGGTAATCCATATATTTGCTGCAAATAATCGAAGTTATCTCAGCGCCCACTCCGCCACGCAATACTCCTTCTTCCAATGTAACGAGCCTGGAAGTTTTTTTAACAGAATTTGCTATAATATCAATATCCAGCGGTACAAGCGTTCTGGGATCTATAATTTCTGCATCAATACCATAGTTATTATAAAGTTCTTCTGCTGCTTCCTGCGCGACTCTAACCATATAAGAAATCGCTACAATAGTAATGTCTTTGCCGTTCCTTATTATCCTTCCTTTTCCCAAAGGTATTGTATATTCATCTTCTGTGACTTCCATTTTAATTTTATAGAGTTTTTTATGCTCGAAAAACAGAACAGGTTCGCCAAGATTAATACATGTTTTAAGTAATCCTTTTGCATCATAGGCATTTGAAGGAATTACTATTTTTATACCTGGTATGCAGATAAATATGGATTCAAGACACTGAGAGTGCTGGGGACCAAAACCGCCGCTTCCACCCGGCAGCCTTACCACAAGATTTAAACTATATTGATCTCCAGACATAAATCTCATTTTAGCCGCAGAGTTTAATATCCCGTCAAAACAAACTGCAATAAAGTCTTCAAACATCATTTCTACAATCGGCTTCATACCCAGGAGAGCAGCGCCAATACCCGAGCCAAGAATTGTATTTTCTGCAATTGCAGTATCAATAATTTGTGTTTCCCCGAATTCGTCATACAAGCCATGCGACACTCCAAATACTCCGCCATACCCCCGGCCAACATCTTCCCCGATAAGTATTACATTTTTATCTTTCATCATCTCTTCTCGTATTGCTTCTCTTAATGCTTCTGCATATGTAATTTCTTTCATTTTTACTTATACATTCCTATTAATTAGTTTTAAATAAATATTAAATAAAATATTATATAACTTATTGATAAGTTTTATACATAACTTTTTTATTGCTCCATACTTTCGTCATAATCAGGATAATTGCTTTCAATTGCGAATTTTTCCGCTTCATCTATCAACTTATTTGCACTTATCTTTAGTAATTCAATTTTTACTTTGTTCATAGCGTCTTTATTCATGAGTTTTTCCTCTAACCTCTTGATTGGATCAAGTTTTTTCCATTCTTCTATTTCTTCCTTAGGCCTATATGAATGTTTATCAAACGATGAGTGACCGATCCACCTGTACGTCCTAAGCTCAAGAAAGGCGGGCCTTTTTTCTTTTTTAACTATATCTATAAGTTCCCTGGTCTTCAAATAAACCTCTACCACATCATTTCCATCTATTGCAATTGATGGCATATTAAAATATTGGGCTTTTTTGTATATTTCAATGTTACAGGTCCTGCTGTAAGGTGTCCCCATTCCATATAGATTATTTACACATACAAAAATTATTGGTAATTGCCATAAGTCAGCAAAGTTTAGACTTTCATAGAAAGCGCCCTGGTTTGTAGCGCCGTCACCGCAATAACTCATAAATATTGAATCCATTTTCTTCAATTTTAATGCTAACCCAACCCCTATAGATATAGGAAAAGACGCTCCAATTATGCTACCGAGAGCGCCGAGATTGTTTACAGACATATCTACTATATGAATTGAGCCTGCCCTGCCTTTACAAAGTCCCTGTTCCTTACCCAGTATTTCTGCCATCAATTTTTTTAAATCAGAGCCCTTCACGATAGCCTGCCCGTGTCCCCTATGGGTTATGATAACATAGTCTTCTTTACTTAAATTCATGCAAGTGCCCACAGCAGCTGCCTCTTCGCCAATACATAAATGAACAGCGCCAAAAATCAAGCCCCTGTCGGCATAATTTAAGATCTTCATCTCAAAATTTCTTATAATGTACATTTTTTCTAAAAATTCCAGTAATAATTCATTGCTTAAGTCCATTTTAAAACCTGCTATTTTTATTTATGTTTTATATATATCCTTGGCTATTAATACTGAACCGTTTATAAAAGTAATCTAAATCAAAAGAATATCTTATCAAAATGCAGCCTGTAATTATCAACAATATTTCTTTCGTAATTATCTTCATTTTTCATTAATATATTTTCAATGATATCCCTGTATTTATTTAATATAGTTCCATACGATATTTCAAATAACTGTATCACCTCTTTTATTTTAAACAAATCACTTAAATAATTTGTTTTAATTATCTTGGCAATTCTATCTGCATCCATTTTCATATGATAGGCTGCAGAATTTTCTTCTGCCTTTTCAAGAGAAATATTTAAAATCATTCTGAATAAGTCCTTGTCGATTGCAGCAATTGTATGGATTGCTTCCCTCCAGGAAGATCCGCCAAACTTCATATGAAAATTGTCATATAGAATATTTCTAAATAATTTAAACACTTTAAATTTATAATCGGCTGAGTGCAGGCTTAATTTATACCCTCCAAAATGTTTCGTTATTTCATTATGAATCTGAATAGATGATTTCAGGTTACTTTCATCGCCGACAAAATCAACACTTTTTTCAAAAACCCCGGGTAATCTGAGGGCAAATGTTGAAAACTCAATTCCGTCACCCATAAGCTCACTGGCCAGATAGAAATGCTCTTCGGGTGTAGTTATAATATCAGTTTCATCAAAAGTGGGCTCGAAATCAAATTCATTAATTTTTTCTTTTATTATGCTGTAGCAATTTCTTAAATGGTCCAGGCATTTATAATATTTTCTTACGATTTTTAATAATTTATCTTCTTCGTAAATAAATTCCCAATCTAAAAATTTGATTTTTTTGCCAATATATTTTTTTGACTTTACTAATCTTTCTTTAAAATCTATATCTTTCCCTAAATCATTAGCTGTGCTTTTAGACAAATCAATATAGTCAATCGTATCAATTGTAAACATTGAATATGGTAAATAACTATTGCCAATCATAAGCTTTAGCCATTCTTTGTCTCTGACATGATCGGCATCAGCACCCCAGTCATTTTTAAACCCACTCTGGAAAACACCTAAAACTGCGTCATGCAAAATATCTTCCGGTTTTTTGGAGGTTTTTGTGATTTCCCTTACAGACTGTTGCGCAAAAATGGGGAATATTTTATAGGAGCCTGCAAATTTTGAATGTATTCCTGATGTGTTTCCTATTCTATCGCCAAATCCAAAAGAAGACTTCTTACTGATTTTTTTAGGTTTTAAATATGGAAATAATGGAATTATTTTTTTTGCATTTTCTTTTGATGTCTCAAATAATCCAGAGTATACAATTTTATTTTCAAATTCAAATTCAATAATACCTTTTAAGGTTTTTTTTAAAGTGAAGTCTTTTTTATCGCTTATTTCACCAAAGAACTTTTTTTGATTATCCCTGCAAAGAAAAAAGATTGTTTTCTTATATTTATGAAAAGAATCCTTATAAATAAAAAATTCTTTTTTTAACTTTTCCGAAACAACTTCAATGGATCTTTCATTTTCCATTTAAAATCAGACTCCTTAGATTAAACAAATAATAATTTAATTTTATTATTAGATTTATAAAAACCTAATATATTACAATCTTTATCATTTATAATTATTTAATCAATATGAATCTTTATTGAAATATTTTAACTTTTATTATTTTGTAAATGTGTATTTTTCTTGATAATTATATTATTTAATTAATAAAGAAATAATTATTATAACTATTATACAGATAGACGAGCCCATTCAATGCCATAAATTAAAATCATGGCCTTCGGGGCAACAGGCAGTTTTATGCTTATTACAGCAGTAACATATATAACCGGTTTTTTATACTACTGATTTTCTTTAGCCGTCTTGTCTATAATATCATTTAGTTTATCCCTGTAATATTTAAAAAATTCCCATGGCACTTCTGGCGGAACAAAATGATCCCCATAAGGCATATAGCCGCCCTGTTTAAGAAGCCATTCGACAGGTTCCAGGAATTCATCTATCCTTGCCTTACCTAATGCTATATCGGATTTTGGAATTCCACCCATAAGCTGAATTTCAGGGAACCTTTTTCGCGCTTTAACTACATCCATTCCTGCGCTCACTTCCATAGGATAGAAGCCCGTAACGCCTGCTTCAACAAACAACGGTATCAATTCTTCACATTGTCCATCTGTGTCAACAAAAATAATATTTACACCCTTGCTTTTTAAAAAGTCCGTGATTTTTTTATAATATGGCGAAACAAATTCCTTGAATGTGGCAGGTGAAATCATTGAACCCCTGCCTGAGGAAACATCTTCCCAGATATTGGCCATATCTACATCGACATAACCCAGCACCTCTTCCCATACGGCAATCCAGATATCTGTTATCCTATCCAGCATATCTTTTATAAGCGCAGGTTCGTAATAGTAAAAAACAAACAAATTTTCATATCCAAGAAGGTGTGTCAAAGACCCAAAAATTCCATTGGGATAACCCCCGAAGGTAAGGGGATAATCCCTGCTTTTGTAATCTTTAACCAGGTCACTCCAGTTTGAAGGAAATCTCTCTTTAATATTATCAAGTCTTAGCCTCTGTTCTTTTAATTCGTTCCAGCTTTTCTGGTCCTTAACTAAGAAATCTAATCCGGCCGGTAGAACCTGCTGCTCTTTGGAATATCTCCTTGTTGCTCCATCAATATCAATATAATCGATATATCTTTCACTTTCAGATAATACTTTTATTTCAAAATGCGGATATATTAACTGTTCAACATTTACAACTATCGGGATTTTATCAAAATTAAAATAACTGGCGACATCATGATCCTGCGCAAAACCCTGCGAAGGATAATACAGGCCCGTTGAGACTGCTGCACAGCCATGCGGAAGCTTTATTTCTTTTTCAGGTTCAAGAAACATCTTTTCAAACATTGTCCTATCTTGCCTCCACTCATGCGTCCATACTGCTGTGTACAATGATCCATGAGTAGTGCTTATGTTTGTTGGAATCCTTGGATATTTATTTTTTGGTAACCCTTCTTTATACCATCTTTCTATTGCAGAGCCCCAAAAACCAAACTCGCCCTTAGTGGCTCTTACTGACGTATTAAAATTCATTACTTCTAAAAATCTATCCCTTGAATTCATTTATGCTCCTCCTGTTGTATTGGAAAATTAAAATTGCTTAATTGATTTTTCAAATATTAAAATTCATATTTACTATACTTAATGCATTTTTTAGAAAAGGTTATGATTATAAAAAACTATTATCATAAAGAGTGAATAACAAAGTTTTAAATATAAAAAAATCTATATTTGTAACCCGCTGCAGAGAGCCCTGACCTTTTTTTCATCTATTATATTAGTATCAAAAGTACCTGTGATTTTGCCCTTGTACATGCACATTATTTTGTCGCTCATTCCCAGGACCTCAAGCATGTCAGAAGAAATAAGCAGGACAGCTACGCCAGACTTGGCAAGATTATTAATAATAGAATAAATCTCTGCTCTAGCTCCGATATCTACGCCAAAAGTAGGTTCATGCAGAATAAGCACTTTTAACTTTGTGGACAGCCATTTTGCTATAACCACTTTCTGCTGGTTGCCTCCGCTTAAAGATGTAATCAGAGCATTTGGCGAAGATAATTTAATGGAGAGTTCCTTAATGAATCTATTGACAAATTTCCTGGCGACTTTCTCTTTCCTAAAACCCAATTTTCCCCAGGCATCATTACAGGCCATTATTATATTTTCGGCGACACTTAAGCCAGGGCATAGGCCTAATTGTTTTCTATCTTCCGGTAAAAGCCCAATGCCCTTATTTATTGCTTCTTTGGGATTTTTAATATGCACAAATTTCCCATCTAAAAAAATTGAGCCTTTTTCATATTTTTCCATCCCAAATACTATATATGCCAGGTTTTTAACACCTGAGCCTAAAAGACCAGCAACCCCGAGTATTTCCCCCGACCTTAGCTGCAGTGATATATTTTCAAGATTATTTTTTTGTGAGATTTCTTTTAATTCAAGAACTACTTCCCCAAGGGTTTTATCCTTAGCAGGATATAAATCCTGTATATCCCTTCCTATCATCATGTGTATAACCTTCTCTGCAATATCTTTTTCACATTTGACAGTATCTATTAACTTGCCGTCCCGCAGAACCGTTATTCTGTCAGATATTGCAAAAACTTCCCCCAGTCTATGCGAAATATAAATTATTGACACACCTTCAGCTTTTAATTGCCTTATTAATTTAAACAAGGACTCAGATTCAATTTCTGTCAGGGCTGCAGTAGGCTCATCCATTATTAATATTTTAACTTTTAAGGAAATAGCTTTTGCTATCTGTACTATTTGACGCTCGCCTATCCCCAATTTTTCCACAAGCATACGGGTATCTATATTTATGTCGAGTTTTTTTAATATTTTTGCAGATTCCCTATGAATTTGATTCCATCTAATCACTCCGTTTTTTGTCAACTCATGATTCAAGAATATATTTTCTCCAACTGTAAAGCCGTTGACCAACTTTATATCCTGGTGTATTACATTGATACCCAGTTTTGAAGAAACATATGGGTTAGGTATTTCAACTTCTTTGCCATCAATAAAAATACGGCCACTGTCCTTGGGATGTATACCTGCAAGGATTTTTACAAGTGTGGACTTGCCGGCACCATTTTCACCCAGTAAGGCATGTACTTCACCGTGATTCAATTCAAAATCAACATTTTGAAGAGCCTTTATTGGGCCAAAAGACTTGGATATTTTTTCAACTTTTAAAACAGGTTGTCCAGACATCTACAATCCTCCTGAAGAAGCAAGAAAAATATTTGTAGTTTTAAAAATAATTACCTTTTAAAGACACTGTATTTTAGAGAGTCAATCAATACTGCTGCAAATACAATCCCGCCTCTTATCATATCTACATAATACGGTGAAAGTGCGCTTAAATTCAGTACATTCTGAATCATGCCTAACAACAAAACTCCACCCAGCGCACCTACTATATTACCTTTGCCGCCGGAAAGACTGATACCACCAATTACTGCTGCAGCCATTACATCAAAAACCATACCCTCACCCATATTTGGGGCAACAGCTTCAAACCTTGCAGAAAGGATCCATCCAGCAACAGCAGACAATAAACCGGCGAGCATGAAGGCATATATTATTACCCTTCCTGTATTAATGCCTGAAGCGTATGCTGCATCTCTATTATCACCGACTGCATACAGGCTGCGGCCTAACCTTGAATATTTTAGAATAAAATAAAAAATAATATATAAAACTAAAAAAACTATTGTCATCATGGAAACCTGGCCGCCGATTTTTGTAACGCTTATAGCTTTATAGATGTCAGGAAGCTTGCGCATTATATTACCGGTGGTTAAATTTATTGTTGCCCCCCTTAAAACAATAAGCATCGCCAGTGTTACTATAAATGCATTCATACGAAGTTTTACAACAAAAAATCCATTAAACAATCCGATTAAAGCGCCTACTATAAGTATTATAATGATTGCCAGAATAGGATTTAATCCAAGTTGTGAGCTAAACTCTCCTGTTCCCATAAGCCAGGCAGCAAACATCGCCGTAAATCCAAGAGTAGATTCTATGGAAAGATCAAAATGACCGGTAAGCAATACAAGACTTTCGGCCAGTACCAGGATGCCAAGCGTGGAGGAATTTAAAAGGACATTAAGTAAATTACCAACAGTAAAGAAGACAGGAATTCTAATAGCAAATATTATAATACCTATTAACAGCAATACCCATATCAGGTTATCGATTAGACCATTTTTAATTTTATCCCAATTATTCGCATTTGTTCTTTTATCAAGACTATTATTTGAAAGACCATTGTTTCCGTTAATAGAAATGTTCTTCTCCTTTTAAAAATTTGATTATCCTGATAATCGGGTTTTGGGAAATAATCCCAAAACCCAATTATCATACCAATTTTATTTATTGTGTCGCAAACTTATTTCCCCAAAGTTCCGGGTCATCAACATTTTCTTTAGTTACGGGCCAGCTTGCAAGAAAGAGCTGTAATCCTGTAGGGCCTTCTTTTATTTCAGAAGGTGACCAATTAGCGCCTTCTTGGGTAACCTGTCCTGCCATAATTTCTTCACCATTTACAAGTTTGATTGCATATTCAAGTGAAAGTGCTGCCATATCATTAACAGGCATATTAATGGTAACATCCATAAAACCTTCTCTCACCTGCTCAAGAGCAAACTCGTCACCTGAATGGCTTACCCAGAATACATGGCCATCTTCTCCGGCAAGCGGAAGATCTTTCACCACAGGCGTAACAGCAGGAATTAAATAGTCGCTCTGGGTCCAGATTCCATCCCAATTTGGATTAGCAGTAAATGCGTCAGTTACTTGTTGAGTTGCTTTAACAAGATCCCATTCACAATTTTTTACTTCCCATTTCATATCCGGATACTGGTCCATTACATTAGCAAATCCTACTTCCCATTGAGTAACATTATCATCTGATAACAGGCCCTGTATTTCAAGGTAATCGCCCTTTGCCTCGCCATATTTTTCCATAGCAGAATCTACAAAAGCCTGGCCTGACTGCTGGCCCATGATAATGGGGTCTATTACAATCTGCAGCTCAATATCCCCTTCAAGTATGGGACGGTTATTGCTTACTACATGTATCCCCGCATCGCGCATCTTCTCAATCATTGCCACACCTGCTCCAGTGTCAACTGCTGTGAAAATTACTGCATCCGGCATTTGAAGGATTACGCTATCCACCTGGCTGGCTTGTAGAGTGGCATCATTGGTAGCATTTAAAGTTGTTACGTTAATTCCCAATTCTGTTGCCATTTCATGAATCGTCTCATCCTGAGCTATCCAGTAAGGATGGTCAAGCATTACCGTCATGTGCACTATTTCCATTGGTTCAGCTGCGGTTGTCTCTGCTGCTGCGGTTGTCTCAGGGGCTGCTGTAGTTTCAGCTGCGGTTGTCTCAGGGGCTGCTGTAGTTTCAGCTGCGGTAGTCTCAGTTGTTGCGCAACCATATAAAGAAATACTTGCAATCAATACAACTATCAACATTAAAGAAAAAGATAACCAAGTAATTCTTTTTTGCATTTTTCACTTCCTTTCACTTTTTAAAAAAATTAATAAAATTTTTATCGATTTGTCTGAAGAAGCATAAAGTTTTTATTTATTCCTGGACAAATCTCCTTTTTAGTTAACTATTGGCCACCTCCTTTTTAAATTTAGAGCGGTTTGCAATTTTAAAAATTTTTATTATTTAGAAATCAAGATTTGTGTAAAACTTGAAACGATTCAAACACAAATAACTACAAAATTTTAACATTTATTTTATCTTTGTCAATTATAGCTGTAGACAATGTTTTTTCAACTAAATAAAAATTATAGTCAATCACCAAACTAAAATTTCACTCTGAAAAATAATTCTTATAATCTTTAAATGAATTCAGGATTGCATTATAGTTTTTCTCCGACATGCCCATTTTTGTATAATTTATAATAAAGGCAATAAAACCGCCGTCTTTGCGCCCCATGCTTTTAACCAGCCTCCCCACTTCATTATATATATCTTCCGGCGTCCCGCTTAAGCTTGTGGACTGGTAGCTGACAGGAGAAACAAAACAGACTTTGCCCCCAAATTCTTTTCCGATTCCCTCAATTCCGTTAAGGTCGGGTTGTCCAAGATTCAGCATATCAACGCCGGCGTCAATTAAATCAGGGATTATTTCGTTTACAACACCGCATGTATGAAAAAAGACATCCAAACCGCATGAATGGACATGTTTAAACTGCTCAATATACCTGGGCATAAAAATTTCCCTCCATAATTTGGGGCCGATCATCATATTTGTTTGGGTACCCCAGTCGTCCCATAATGAAACCCCATCAAAACCGTATTCCGGCATCTGTGAAATGATGTCATTTTCAAAACCAAACACAAGATCTGAGAGTTCCTCGATTTTATCCCTGTTAAGATATAAATCTTCAAGGTAATTACAATAGCCTCTTAAAAAGCTCATAATTGTAAACCCTGTCAGGTAAAGACTGCCCATATAGTACCTGTCATCACCATATTGTTTTTTAATTTCTGCCGCCTGGGCAAACCTGGTCTTATCAAATGGATCAGGCATTATGTTTTTTTTATAATTTTCAAAATCAGCCCAGCTTGATATTGGAGGATTAATCGGAGCGCCCATAGGAATATCAGGATTCATATTATCCCATTCATAACCCCACTCCGTAAGATTTTTCTTGGGTCCAAGATAAAACCTCTCCAGGTCTATCTGGATAATATCAGAATCATCCCTTTCACCATCAAAAATAAATATTGGCAAATAGTCCGGTTTTTTAAAATGGATTGCTTTTTTTACCTGTTCCCTTCGGTTCATATTACCTCCCTAATAATGTCTTTCCAGATAGAACTGCGCCAACAAGAACTGCTTTTTCCTTAAAAGTTGTCTGCACGATCTTATATGCCCCTTTGCCTGAGACAAAAACCAGGTCATCTGTATACTGCCTTACCGGTTCCAGGAAAATATCGCCCATATTTGATACTCCTCCTCCTATAGAAACTGTATCCGGGGAGCATAATGTAATGAAGTTTGCCAGTGCTATACTGTACGAGAAAGCAGTCCGGTTTATCTCCTGGATAGCAAATTTATCGCTCCTATACCCTGCTTCCTCAAGCATCTTACATGTAAGATTTGCAACCTTACCCTGGCACATTTCAAACAACATAGATGTTGCCGGTACATATCCTGGCTCCCTTAAACGTCTTTCAATCGCAAAGCCCGAACAGATATTCTCAAGTTTTGTATGCCTGCCTGCTATTTGCCAATCCGGGATATAAGTATGGCCGAAATAAGCTGCTCCGCAGCCAAGCCCATCATAATATTTTCTATCAAAAAACAGTGCCCCGCCAATACCGCTCCCGATGTTTGTGTAAAAAAAATTGCATGAATCTTTTCCTGAACCATAAATAAGCTCCGCATAGCCTCCTGAAACTGTATCGTTTACTATTGCCGCAGGAAGGCTAAATTTTTTTTCAAACCATTCTTTCAGGGCAAAATCCTTCCAGCCTTTTACCTGCACTGATACTATTACTCTTCCGCTGCTGGTCTCCAGCGGTCCGCCAAAACCGACGCCTATTGCTCTTACTTTTCCGCCAAATTCTTCCTGCTGGCCAATTAAAATCGGCACTTTTAAAAGCAGCCAATTTTTTATATCTTCTGCTCCATTTGGCAAAGCAATTTTTTCACTGATTGTCTCAAACAGCTCATCGCCTCCATCGCCCAGCGCTATTTGCTGTTTTGTGGCTCCGATCTCAATACCTACATATAAATCTTTCAATTTAAAATCCCCTATTCTATACAGTGATGGGATATTTGCCATATTGCTGTGCTGCTTTAAACATTGCAACTATATTTTGAGGAGGAACATTAGGTTGTATATTATGTATGGATGCGAAAACGAAACCGCCTCCCGGCGCAAAATCATGAATTCTTTTCTTTACTTCCTCTTCTATTCCATTTAAATCGGCAAAGGTCATAATTTTAGAGGCATCTGCTCCGCCGCCCCAGAATACTATATCTTTTCCAAATTCCTTTTTTAAAGAAGCGCTATCCATGTTTTTAGCTGATACCTGAACAGGATTAAGGATCTGGACACCTTCTTCAATAAGGTCCGGAATTAGTTCGCGCATGGCGCCGCACGTATGAAAATACACTTTGGCCTCTGTCTTGGAATGTATAAATTCTATCAGTTTTTTCCTTCTATGCTTATAGATCTTCCTATATATATTGGGAGAGAAAATCAGGCTTTCCATACTCCCCAGGTCATCTCCAATCTGAACCACCTGTACAAGATCTCCAATTGCCGACAGGATATTATCCCAAAACCCCAGCTGAAACTCCAGTATTCTTTCAGCCAGATTATCTACAAAATCAATATTTGCTGCCATATCGATTAATAGATTTTCAAGGCCCCTCAGTCCGGCTGAGGTTTCGAAAAGGCCTCCGGTGGCATTATGTATTAAAAGTGCTTTATCAGTATTGTTATATAAATCCGAGGCTTTATCCCGCAATCCACTTACTCTGTTTTTATCATAAGGATCCGGCCAGTTATACTCATTGAGTTCCTGCAGTGTCCCATTTTTAAAGGGGAAAGAATAATAGTCATACCAGTATCCATTCTTCGGCCTTCGGTAAGAAGTCCCCCACTCATCGGACCAGATATCAGTTTCCGGATCTATTTTTAACAGCCAGTTACTGCCAGGATTTGCAAAAAAACTTGTGACATCACAACCAAATAGATTCTTGATCCTTTCATCAGGATCGACTATCATCTGGAACTGGTCTATTATTGGGGCATCGTTTCCATCTTCCAAACCCAGATATTTTTTTAATACCCTATGCCCATCATGGTGGATTGAAGTATGCTGGCCCCCAAAATCTATTGGTATCCTATCCGGTTCCTGGTGATTTAAGGCTTTCCATACCCTTTGACGGCTTGATAATTTATTTGATTTATTATTTTTTCCTTGATTTGTCATTTTTAATACTCTTTTTCCTAATTTAATTTATAAAATAAAATCAATTATTGATAAAACAGGTTTTACATGAATTATCCTGAGTTATTGGCACCTGGTTTTCCAATGAAGCTATTTTAATATTTGTATCTCCTTCAACAATATGAACACTCCTGCTGACCCCAAGCCTTGTTGCGCCCGCTTGTATCATTTTTTGCGCATCTTCCCTTGTTTCTATACCGGTAGAAGCTTTCACGCGCATTGTATCCCCGACGACCCCCAGCATCAATTTGACATCTTCAACTGTAGCGCCTCCAGAACCAAAACCCGTTGATGTTTTTACATAATCTGCGCTTGCAAGCTTGCTTATAATGCATGCCACGATTTTTTCTCTGTCCGTTAAATAACAGGTTTCAATGATTACTTTTACTTTTGCCCTTCCTATTGCCACATCAGTAACTGATTTTATATCTTCAAAAACCAGCTTCAGGTTTCCGTCGCGAAGCGCTCCAATATTTATTACCATATCAAGCTCCTCAGCACCGTCTTTTATTGCTTCAGAGGCTTCAAAAGCTTTAACCTGCGGCTTATTAGCACCAAGCGGAAATCCTATTACACAGCATGTCTTAATACCGGTACCTTTCAACTGCTCACTAACAAACCCTACATGAATCGGATTTACACATATGGAGGCAAATTTATATTTTATTGCCTCATCACAAAACTTCCTTACTATGTATTGAGGAGTATAAGCTTTCAGTACCGTATGGTCACAGTATTTTGCATAACTCTCATCATATTTGTCGCCCTTCTTGCAGATTCCTTGAAAATCCTTCCTGTCAATGTTTCCAATGACTTCTAATGTGATTGCTTCAATTAACTTTTCCAGCTCCATATCCTATTCCCCTCTAACTATTTTTACTGATCTGCTGCACCCTACACGATTTGCTCCGGCTTCAAGCAGTTTTCTAAGTGTTTCTGCATCCGAAACACCGCCGTCAATTTTTATACCAATAGACTTCCCTATTACAGATCTTACAAATGCAACATCTTCTGGTATTGCCTTTTTCCCTGTAAGATAATTTTGAATCTTGATGAAATCCGCACCCGCTTTGCATGCGATATTTAAGGCTTCTATTTTCTCATTTTCACTATATAGCCCCTGCTCATATATTGCTTTAATTATTGCTTTACCTCCTGCAATCAAAATAACTGATTCAAGATCTCTTCCTGCCTCTTCTATTCTTCCTGATTTAATGGCAGAAATATTCATTGCAACATCAAGCTCTCTGGCGCCATTTTTAATTGCCTCTTTAGCTTCAAACAGTTTGGTCTCTAGAGGTATTGCACCGTGAGGAAATGCTACGGCAGTACAAACACAAATCCCGCTGCCTTTTAATAAATCTACTGCAAGGGCAACAAAATATGGAAATACGCAGACATTTGCGAAACGGTATTTTCTTGCTTCCAGGCATGCTTTTTTAACCAGTTCTTCTGTAGTATCCGGATTCATGGCGCTGTGTTCAATAACTCCTGCGATATCCTGATTAGGGCATGCAGAAATTTTAAGCGGAGCAGATTTATTTTCATTCATAAGTCTTTTTAAAACTTCCTGTGTAGCTTCTGCAATTATACTTTCAAGTTCCAAACCAGTTTTCCTTATTAAAAAATATAAAATCTTAGCGCATTTGGGCGCATTCTTCGTGTCAGGAATTATTAAGTTAACAAATAAATTTTAATATGTCCTGTATTCTACTGCAGCCTCGAACATGGCCGCAATATTTTCTACCGGAACATCCGGCTGTATATTATGAGAAGGCGCAAATATATATCCTCCACCATTTCCAAAGGTTTCAATTAATTTTTTAACCTCTTCTTTTACCTGTATAGCTGTCCCAAAAGGCAATACAGTTTGCACATCCAGTCCGCCCCAGAATGCAATCCTGTCTCCAAACTCTTTTTTTAGTTTTTCAGGTTTCATATTTGCAGCAGATACCTGTAAGGGATTAAGCACCTGTATGCCGCAGTCAATCAAGTCATTTATCAGCTCATAGCACGAACCGCAGGAGTGATGAAGAATTTTTGCCCCTGTCTTAGTCCTGACAAAATCATACCATTTTTTTGTATATTTCTTTATATATTTTTTATAAACATCAGATGAAACAAGGCTCCTGTCCTGCATACCCAAATCGTCATTCAGGCAGACAACACTCAAATATTTTCCGGCTGCATTAAGCATTTGGTCCCATGTGCCCATAGCGTACTCGGTTATTTTATCCATAATCGCTTCAGCCAGTTTAGTATTACTATATAAGTCACATAAGAAATCTTCCCAGCCTCTAACCCATAATGCCCCTTCAAACGGACCCAGCGCAAGAAAGTCAGCAACTAAAGCATAGTCTGTCTCCATAAAAAGCTTTTCCACTTCTTTATCAAGTCCACGTGTCAAACCGGTGTTATAAGGATCCGGCCAATTAAAATTCTCTACATCGCTGATCGAAATTGGCCCTCCAAGAGGTCTACTGACAGCGTCATAGTAATAATCTGTGGGTTGAAGCCTGACCCCATATACATCCAGGATGGAACCGTCATCAAATTTAACCACAGGTTTTGGATTGTCAGGTTTTTTAAACCTTACCATTCTAAAATCTGCGTCATATCTTTCCAGGAGCTCGGTGGGGGTGATAACAGTTTGTACCGTCACCCATGTTACTATTTCTTCATAGGGAAGAAGATTTAAATACTTTGCAAACTTTCTCAAAGCCATTTTTGTAAAGCAGTCATTGGATGTGCTTCCGATACTTAACGGCACCATATCGGGCTGCTTCAGCTCCAAAGTTCTCTGTACTCTTTCGCGTGAATTCATTATATACTCCTCCTTATTGGTTTTATCATTATGATATTTTCTGATGAAAAAATATCATAATAAGATGCTGTTTTGCATGCTATGAATCACAGTAATTATGTTATTTGCAAGACTATTTTTTTAATATTAATATATTATCTTATCTATAATTGCACTTTTTTTTAGATTTTCAATATCATCATAATATCCCAGCGATGATTGCGCGCCTTCTTTCGAAGCAGCGAACGCACCTGCAGCATTACCATAAAGCAATGCTTCTTCAGCGCCCATTCCCCCGCCCAGCGCAGTAGTAAACGCAGCATTAAATGCATCTCCTGCTGCAGTCGCATCAACAGCTAAAACTTTATAGGCGGGGAGGATAAATGATGAGGTTTTATCAGAGTAAAAAACACCTTCTGAGCCTAAAGTAATCAATATGTTTTTCATTCCTATTTCTTTCAGCTTTTTAGCGGCATCAACACATGTTTTTTGATCTATAGGCAAAACACCGCTGTAAAATTCTGTTTCAGTCTGGTTTAGTGAAATATAATCAGCATATTTGAATGTCTCTAAAGGAATCTGGTGTGCAGGTGCCGGATTAAATACTATGATTTTTCCCCTCTCTTTAATTTTTCTTATGGCATAAACCGTTGTATTAATATTAACTTCGAGTTGT
>CAYGYY010000003.1:0-48839 GCA_964354265.1 uncultured Actinomycetota bacterium | reverse complement strand
ATCATTTAAAATACTGTTCTGGATACTCTCCATTTTTAACATGTCTTCCCTGGTTTCATGGTCATAATCATATATATGGAGAACACCATGGATTATCAGCACTATTATTTCCCTTACAGTATCCCAGCCGGAAAAGAATTTGGGACTGTTTTTTTTCGCATTTTCTTCAGCAAGTTCGGGACAGATTATGACTTCGCCGGCAACTGTAAATCCGTGGGCACTGTCAAACAGCTCAGATAATAAAAAATTCTTGTCTTTTGCTGCTCTATCGGGAGAAATGATATTATTATAAGAAAAAGAAAGCACATCAGTGGCTCCCTCTTTATTCCTGTATTTCCTGTTAAGGATGGCCATCTCTTCGCTGGCAACAAAGACAATGTTGAGCTCTAAGCTTTTATCTTTGTTAAATTTACCGGCAATATAGGAGGATATCTTTTTTAGTTTTGGTATATCAAGTTCGACTTTATCCTGGCGGTCAAGCAATATCACTTTCATTTACCGCTCACGACTTTAACGTCTGTTCCGGGATAAGTGAGCCTGGAGTGGTAAAGCGAGATGAGGCCGTCAATCAAATTCTGCCTGATTATGTTTATTTCTTTAAGGGTAATATCGGCTTCATCCAGCTGTCCATCTTTTATTTTATTGTCAATAATATAAGTTACCATCTGTTCGATCTTTTTAGGGGTTATTTCTTCAATAGACCTTACTGCGGCCTCTGAAGAATCTGCAAGCATAAGTATTGCTGCTTCCCTGGTCTGCGGTTTTCTCGTCTGGTACCTGAAATGGCTTTCTAACAATTCCGAGTAACCGTTTGAAGTCCTGATTGTTTCCCTGTCCTTATGTTTTTCATAAAAATAATTCATAAGGGAAGTCCCGTGATGCTGTGAAATTACCTGGATTACCTTTCTTGGTATATTATTTTTAATCGAATCCTCGATGCCATCCCTTATATGGCTTGCAATAATATTCTTACTCATTGAAGGATTAAGTTTGTCATGGACATTTTCCATGTTTGACTGGTTTTCATAGAAATACTCCGGCCTTCTAAGCTTTCCAATATCATGGTATAGTGCAGCCACTTTTACCAGCATATAATCAGCGCCTATTGCTTTTGCTGCATTTTCTGAAAGGTGTGAAACAAGAAGGCTGTGATTATATGTTCCGGGCGCCTTTACAAGCATATCCTTTAATATGCGCTGGTCTGTATGTGAGAGTTCAAGGAGGCCCATAGCTGTTACTATCTTGAATGCTGACTCTATAAAAGGCATGAGTCCTATGGTGAGGATTGAACAGATTATGCCATTTAATATTCCCATAAATGTATAAAGGACAATGGTGGATACCTGTCCGCTTGAAAGGTTGACTACAAAAAACATGAACCCAAGTATAAGTGAGGAAATAAAGCCGCCGCGCATGACAGAGGATCTTTGGGATGCGTTTGAAACAAGATAAGTAGAAAAAATACCGCCCACCATATATGCAATCGTAAGGCTGAAATCAAGATTTGTCGCTATTCCTACAAAAAAGCTTATGCAAATAGTCAGGATTATTCCAAGCTTTGCATCAAATATAACGGTCATTAGCATTGATAACGCAATAACAGGAAAAAGGTAATTCCAGAGGTTAAGATGTATTGTTGCAAGTGTATTTAGCCCTTTGATTATTATAGTAAAAATTACCAGGAATAGGGATATTATAAGCACCTTTCTTATGTTGTTGTAAATTATGGTTTCAAACCTGTACAGGTACATGCCAACCATGGAAAGCAGAACCAGCACAACAAGAGTTATATAAAGATACCTCGTCCAGTTTATTTCACTTTCCATAAGGCCAAGCCTCTCAAGAGTTATTATATCCTCTTCTTCGACTACCTCACCTTCAGATACAATAGTCTGTCCTTCAACAATACTTATCGTATGCGGGGGTGTCTTAAGCCTGGCTTCAACTTTCGCCTGCTCAGTAGCAGCCGGGTCAAAGACTGCAGTTGGTTTTATATTGCCCTGCAAAATATCGATTATCAGTGTTTTTTCCTGCAGGTTTAAGTTCTCATTGTTTATGACATGATCCGGCACTTCGTTTTTAACAAAATCGACTTCTGTGGGCTGTATTTTTTCGTTCATGATTTCCCTGGCAACTCCCAGGGCCTCATTCATTACCATATTGTTTTTATCAACCGAAAAACCAAGCGCCGTCTGTATTGCAGATTCCGGGTAAGCGCTGCCCAAAAGGTTGGTGAGATATGAGACCTTTTCTTCATCAGTCTTATCCTCCTTTGCGCTTACAATCTGAGAAAGAAGGAAAAAATATTTAATCTGGTAAAGGACGCCTTCCTTGCCATTTAATACTTCAGGGTCATAAGAAAATACATTTTGCACCTGCGCTTCATTCTTGTCCCTGTCCTCCTCAGTTTTTGCCACATCCTCAAACTGCACATCCTGATTTGCTTTTATGGTCCTGGGGCTTGGCTGGCCAAGTTCAATACCCATGTCGGGAGTGTAATTATATGAAAGGGTCAATATTATTGCTGCAGCAGTAAAAATAAATATGTAAAGCCTCTGGGCTATCTTGCTCTTGAAAGAGAAATATTTCCAGAAAAAACCCCTGGAAGTTTTTATGTCTTCATCTTCGTCCGATTTTATTATTTCGTTTGTCTTATTCTTTAAGCTTCTGCTTCTTGCAATCATGGCTTTTCTGCTTCACCTGAATTGTTATCTTCATAAAGTTTATATGCATCGACTATTTTCTGCACAAGTGAATGCCTTACGACATCTTTTGATGTCAGGTATACAAATTCTATCCCGGGGATGCTGCCCAGGATGTTCCTTACCTGCACCAGGCCTGACTTTCTTTCAACAGGAAGATCTATCTGGGTAATATCGCCTGTTATTACGACCTTTGAACCAAAACCAAGTCTTGTCAAAAACATCTTCATCTGTTCAGGGGACGCATTCTGTGCTTCATCAAGTATTATAAAGGAATCGTTTAAAGTCCTGCCCCTCATATATGCCAGCGGAACGACCTCTATTATCCCTATGTCCATATAGTGCTGGAAAGTCTCGATATCCAGCATTTCGTATAAAGCATCGTAGAGAGGCCGCAGGTACGGGTTAATCTTGTCGTACATATCGCCCGGTAGAAATCCCAGTTTTTCCCCGGCCTCTACAACAGGCTTTACAAGTATTATCCTGCCTATCTCATTCCTGATAAGCGCGCCAACTGCCATTGCCAGGGCAAGATATGTCTTGCCGGTTCCGGCAGGCCCTATGCCGAAGATAATAGTATTGTCCCTTATTGCCTCAATGTAGCGCTTCTGCCCTTCGGTCCGAGCTTTTATCTTTTTTCCGCTATTCACAATTATATAATCATTGAATATCTCATGCGGTTTCAATTCTGATTTGTCTTCCATTATTTTTATAGAGTCATTTACCCTTTGTGTGTCTATTTTTTGCCCGAGGTTTATCTGCAGGGCAAGCTCATTTAAAAGCTTGGCCACTTCGGCGACATGCTTGCTTTTACCTGATATCTCCAGGTCATTTCCCAGAACAAAAATGTCAACATCATATTCATTCTCAATAAGCTTGACGAGCTTATCTCCATCGCCTAATAGTTCTGCAATAGAATGGTTTTTTGTAAAATCAAGCGTAATTTTTTGCTTTGTCTGGTACAAAGTCCCTCCCTATTATTAATGAAGAGGTTAATATTTGCACAGTTCTCCGGGAACGTTTTTTACAGGTCCTTTTTCAATAAGTAATTATCCTGGAGGCCATGTAAATTTCCTTTTGCCAAGAATATGAAAATGAAGATGCGCAACACTCTGGCCGGCTCCTGGACCTGTATTTGTAACAACCCTGAAACCATCTTTTTCAAGCCCCAGCTCTTTTGCCGTCATTGATATCGAGTTTATTATACTACTTATTTCCCCGCTGCTTAGTTGCCCTACTTCCATAATGCTGCTCACATGCTTTTTCGGCACTACAAGCAGATGAACTGGCGCTTTAGGATTTATATCCTTAAATACAAGTACATTTTCATTCTCGAATATTACATCGCTCTTTATTTCTTTCATGACGATCTTACAGAATAAACAATCATCCATAAATGTTAACCCCTAATTAAAAATATATTCATTTATTAATAAAGCTTACCGGAGCTTACAAAATCCATAAATACTTATTACAAAAATAATAAATTATACTTTATTTATAGATAATTACAATATTCCTGCAGAATTCCAGAAGCGCTGCTGAACTGCTGCAATTATTGCAATTAATTTACCATAATAAGCATAGATATAAGCTTAGGCCAGTTATTGCATAAATGTCAAATCAATATGCCAAACAGGCCGTCTTTATACGGGGCGACTGTCCTTATTCTTAATATTTTGCTTTTTTCTGTACAGTAATCTTTCAGGCCATGCTTGAAATATACCTTTATATAATTTTCAGAAGTGCCGCTTGCAATTCCTGTCTTTTCATTATTCTCCTCGAAAACAATTTCCAGGATTTGCCCTGCATTCGACCTGACATATTCCTGCCTTAATTTATCTCCCAGCTCCCTTGCCAGCCTGCTTCTATCTTTTTTAGTCTTTTCATCTACCTGAAGCTTCATTTCTGCAGCGGCTGTTTTTGCTCTCGGTGAAAATTTAAATACATGGGTCTTGCTAAAATCCATACGTTTCAGCAGCTCAAGAGTCATGAAAAAATCTTCTTCTGTCTCACCGGGAAACCCGGTTATGATATCGGTTGTAAAAGTAATGCCTGGTATTTTTCTTTTTATAGATTCGGCGATAGTTGAATAAAAACCTGCATCATATTTCCTGCCCATTTCGGCAAGAACCCTATCGCTTCCACTTTGAAGCGGTATATGAAGATGCCTTGCAATACGGCCCTTGCTTTTGACGATAATATCAATAAGCTCTTCATCCACCTCATTTATCTCTATGGAACTAAGCCTTATCCTTCTTATATCGGTTTTTGCAATAATTTCATCCAGCAGTCCTGAAAGGCTGTTTATTGTCGAACCATCTTCCGGGATGTCTACGCCATATTTGCCTATATGTATCCCGGTAAGCACTATTTCTTCATACCCCTGACAGACCAGATAGTTTATCTCATAAATTACGTCTCCTGCTTTTGTACTCATATAAGGGCCCCTTACCCGGGGGACTATGCAATACATGCATCCCTGCTGGCATCCGTCCTGGATTTTTACAAAAGCCCTGCTTCTTGCATGCACAGGACTTGCTGCATTTGCTCTCTTTAACTCCAGGCTCGAAGACTGTAACGCTGTTTCTTCTCTTAAAAATGCAATAATTTTGTCTTTTTCTATATTAAAAAACACATGGTCAGCTCCAAGCTCTTTTAATGTCTTTTCATTAAATAACGTATAGCATCCGGTCACAATAATCAATGAACCTGGAGAAGATTTTCTTGCTGTCCTCAAAGCATGTCTTACCTTGCTGTCTGTGGCAGCAGTAACTGTGCATGTATTGATTATTATATAGTCCGGGAACTGCGCAGGATCATGGCCAGCGCCATGTACGGGCTTTATATGGACAAAACCGTAACCGGAAAGTTTCCTGGCAATAGCGTCAGACTCGCTCTGGTTGGTTTTACAGCCAATTGTAATGAGTGAAAAAGTCGTAGGTCTTAATTCATTCATATAAAAAATCATCCATCCTGGTTTACCTGGCCAGGGTCTTTCTAAAAATTTGTCAGTTTTTTTTGATAAGATAGTCAAGAATCGACAGGAAGTAAATTGCAGCTGTTTCAGCCCTCAGTATATTATTTCCAAAATTTACAAGCAGGGCATTATTTTTTGCCAGCAGGCTGATTTCTTTTTCTTCAAATCCGCCCTCCGGCCCAATTATATAAGCTATTTTTTCCACCTCATGCAAATCTATTCCCATGTTAACCCGTGAAATATTTTCCAGGCTTTCCGGGTTTTTTTTGCTTTCTTTCAATATTGCCACTTCAACAGGCGCAAAGAACACTCCAAAATCGCCTGTTTTTATATCCACTATACCTGCAGGATTTAAGATCCTGCACTCAAAGTCTCGCTTGCATTGTTTTGAAGCTTCAGACGCTATCTGCTGCCATCTCAGAACTCTTGCAGAAGTCCTGCCTTCATCCAGTTTGACTACTACTCTTTCACTTATAATGGGTATTATGCAGTCTACCCCAATTTCAACGGTTTTTTGTATTGCAAGCTCCATTGCTTCTTTTTTTAATATGCATTGAAACAAATATACTGACGGTGATCTTCTGCAAATCGGGTATTTTTCTTTTATTAAAAGAACCGCTTTATCTTTTTGGATTTCTTCCAGTTGAGTTAAATACCTGAAACATTCATTGTCCGATAATTCTATGATATCGCCGGGCTTTGCCCTTAAAACTTTTATAAGGTGGTAAAAATCCATACCGCATATATTCAGGGCAGATTCCCTGCTGCAAATGCTCCCCGGGCTGTCTATATTTTCTATGCTTTTTTTATCAATGAAAAAATAAGGATTGCTCATTGGCAGAGTGGTTGATTATCTCTTAAACGCATTTTTTATAGTTGAAAAGAAACCGGTGGAACCATCTCCGGTATACTCTTTTCGTCCCTCGGCATATTTCTTTAGCAACTCAATTTCGGCGCTGCTTAAATCATTGGGTATCTTTACATTTAAATAAATAATATGGTCCCCTCTTCTTGTACTTTGCAAAGGAATAATGCCCTTGGATTTTAATGTTACCTTTGTGCCTGGTTGTGTGCCTGGCTTTATTAGCAATTCCTCCATGCCATCAAGTGTTTCAATGTCAAGCTTTGTGCCAAGGGCAGCCTGCGCGAAGGAAATATTTGCAGTTGTAATAACATTGCTCCCTTCCCTGTTAAATGCAGGGTGTTTTTTTACATACACCGTGATTATGAGATCTCCGGATATAGAATCTTTACCCATTGAATTGCCTCTCTGGGGTACCCTTAACTGGTCCTGGTTGTTTATGCCTGAAGGGATATCGACAACCATTTTATTTTTCCCCCTGACATATCCCTTACCATTACAGGTGACGCAGGGGTCCTTTATAATGGTGCCTGCGCCATTGCATGAACCGCATATGGAAGTCGTAACCATACTTCCAAGGAATGTATTCCTGCTGACTCTTACCTGGCCGCTTCCCCTGCATACGCTGCAGGTTACTATTCCGTTAACTGTTGCAGCTCCAGTCCCGCCACACTTTTCGCAGCTTATATCTACAGGATATTCAATTTCTTTTTTGGTGCCGAATGCAGATTCCTTGAATTCTATTACAGTCTCAATAACTGTATCAGAACCCCTCTTCTGTTTCCTTGACCTTCTCCCTTCTTGCGAAAAACCGCCGCCAAAACTGCCGCCAAAAAACATACTGAATATATCGCCAAACCCGAATTCAGAGAAAACACTGTCAAAGTTAATACCGTCAAAAAGGCTGCCATTAAACCCATATGAGTCATACTGCCTCCTCTTTTCATCATTGCTTAAAACAGCATATGCTTCAGATATCTCTTTGAATTTTTCTTCGGCATCAGGGTCGCCGTTGTTTACATCAGGATGATATTGCCGCGCAAGCCTTCTGTAAGACTGTTTTATATCAGTGGAACTGCATTCTTTTGACAGTCCCAGTACTACATAATAGTCTCTTTTGTTATTAGCCAAAAAATCACCTCAAAAGTTTATAAGCTCAGAAAAGCCTGAAAATATTTATACTTTCCAAAAAATCTGCCCAAAAACTCAATGCTTTATTATTAATTATGTCCGGGCGACTAAAAACCAGAGTCAGCTGAATAACGCCCTGAGATTTTTAACAAATGCATTTATTATACTCACAACCCGGTAATAGTCCATCCTTTTCGGGCCAAGGATACCTATGGTTCCCGTTGCGTGTTCATATATCCTATACCGGGATGCCACAAGACTTAAGTCATCAGGACCTTCCTCGAAAATCTCCGAACCGATTTTTATTACAAAATCCTGCTCATCTGAAAGATTTAAGAGCATATCCATCAAAAGATACTCATTTTCAATTATTCCAAGGATGCTCTGTATTTTTTTAAGGTCGATAAAGTCCGGCTGGTTTAATACTGTAGAAGCGCCGGATACAAATATCCTGTTATATAGCAAAGTCTCCTGCAGGCAGCTTTTAATCAATTCTATAATCCTTTTAATGAGGGGAATAAGATATGAATCCTTTTCTGATATCTTAATATTTGTATAATCCATCTCAGATATATTCTTGTCCCTCAGCTGGGAGTTAAGTAAATTGGAGACTGACTGGAAATCAAGGCTGTGATACATTCCTTCAAGAACAAAATTCCTCTTGTATACCCTTCCGGTATCAGTTATAAGGACCAGGAGAAAATTACCCTGATTGAACTTAAGAATTTCAAGATGTTTAAACCTGCTCTGATAAATCGCTGGAGCAACTATCATTGACAGGTAATTTGTCAGCCTTGCCAGCTGCTCTGAAGATTTCCGCAGTACTGTTTCCATCTCCATGTCATTTCCAGCGTCAATCTTGAAGGCCGCAATCCCGGAGTCACCCTGCAGCGCCACTGATGCGGCCCGCGAGCTTATAAAGTTATCAACAAAAAACCTGTACCCTTTATCTGAAGGAATCCTTCCCGCAGATGTGTGGGGATGGCTAAGATAACCCATTTCCTCAAGCTCAGCCATTTCTTTCCGGATGGTTGCAGGACTTATTTCAAAGCCTGAACTCTCCGCAATACACTGTGAAGAAACAGGCTCGGCACTTCCGATAAACCTTGTTATCACTTCCCTGAGTATCTCTATTTTTCTTTCAGTAAGCTTCATTGTAATTAAAAATAATAAATCTAAACTGGAATCATATTCCTGAAATCTGCAATTGTAAAGATAACCTGCAACATTGCGTCATATTTTTGCTTCAATAATCCCCCTGATTTTTTCCAGATTTAAAAAATCTTTTGGACTCAGTATATTTATATCCAGGTCCTTATAGTCTGAAATATTTCTAGTAATAAGGTTATCTATATTATTATTTACAGCAATAAAATATTGCACCCCATCTTCGAAATCTTTTATGTTTGAATTAAGTGATTCACCTATTTCTTTATCAGTAAAAGGCAGTACATTCAAAATAGCCCTTAATTTCGAAATTGTTTTAATGGCGATTTTTTCATCTTTACTGCTGCTTATAACATAATAGCAATTCGTTATTACAAGGGATGAAGTAAAACCGGAAAAATAATTACTTTCAATCAGGGATAGTATCTTCTGTGAATCTGCAAAAAAGGGGGCCCTTTTTAAAACAATATCAAGAATTATGTCTGTATCTACAAATAATTTTTCCATCATACAAATCTTTTGTTCAAAGCTTCTTTTAAAAGTTGCCTGTCAGATTTTTTAGAATCAAACTTTGCGATACCTGACAACTCCTTTGTTATGGGAGGTACCTTTCCATTATCAATGCCTGTGGACAGGCTTCTAAAATAAAGCCCGACTATCCCGGACAGGCTCATATTATTCTTTTTAGCATATATTTTTGCAGCTTCAATTACTTTGCTGTCTAAAGTCAGCGTCAATTTCTTTACCATGCAGTTCTCCAGGCATGTATTTGTATTTAAAACTATATTGATAAGATGCTGATATATAATGTTCTACATGCATTTACACGTATTAATATATTACAAATAACACGTGCTTGTCAACGCTTCAAAAACAGCCTGATTATTTTTTAGACTTTAAGCTTATTTTCAGCCTGAACCTATTAATTGCATAAGCAAAGTGCTTGTGCTAATATAAATCAGGGGAGCCGAAAGGGCTGAGAGGGCAGAAAAATGCCGACCCATTTTACCTGATCTAGGTAATACTAGCGTAGGGATAGCAAGTTAAAGAACAAGACTACTAATCCTGCTTTTACTTAAGGACCAGGTTGGTAGTTTTTTTATTTTATAAAGCCTGGACCTCGTCCCATATGAACAATATAAATAAGAAAGAATATAAGTGAGTAAAAAGATGAATGAAAAAAATATGACCCTTTTCAATAATGGTGATTCAGTCAAACCAGGCTTAAAAAATCGTATGTTAAAAAATGCTGATTCTAAAAAGCCCCAAAAAGCTTTGCAGGAAATGGCAATACTGGTAACAAATGGCAGCATAAAAAACTATTCCCAGGTTTGGAGAAATGTCAGGAATACCCCGGGTTTTTCAAAAGATTGTTTTATCGCTGCAGCCGATGGAGGTGCGATGCATTGCATAAATTTCAGGATTATCCCTGATCTTATAATCGGCGACATGGACAGCATCACAAAGGCTATGGTAGAGAAATTAAATACCGCAGCTTTTACAGGGGAAATAGAGTTTATCAGTTGCAGCCCGAATAAGGACGAGAGCGATACTCAAATCGCGCTGGACCATCTGATAAAATCAGGGTTTAAAAGAATAATCATCCTTGGCGCATTCGGCAGCAGAGCTGATCACAGCTTTGCAAACCTGGTGCTTCTTTCAAATCCTGCATATGAGGGGCACGACATCAGGATAATAACAGACAACAGCGAGATTTTCATAGCTAAAAAGACATTTAACCTTGACAGTGAAGCAGGCAAAAAGTTGTCGCTTTTTTCTTTAACTCCATATGTTTTTTTTGAAAGGACTACAGGACTTAAATACAGGTTAAAAAAAGAAAAACTTTTATTCAGTCCTGTGCGCGGGCTTAGCAATGAATTTACGAAAAACTCGGCAAAGATAAGTTTTTCCGAAGGCGTCCTGCTTGTCGTCAGGGAACTTTGAGAAGTGCAATATTTATAATTAATGTAAAAACTATATTTATGAAAAAAACAAATTATAAAAATATGTTATATCCTGCAGCGTTCTTTTTCGGCCTTCTTGCAATATGGGAGATAGTATCAAGGTTTGAGATTGTACCTGCTTTTATCCTGCCTGCGCCGAGCAGGATAATTGTAAGCCTTATAACAGGATTTACTGCAATGGGAAGTCATATCCTTGTAACCCTTTTTGAAACTGTGGTAGGCTTTGCCATAGCAGTTTTGCTTGCAGCAGGTATTGCAATAATGATGGATGCTTTGATTGGCGTAAAAAAGACTATCTATCCACTTGTAATCATTTCCCAGACCATACCTATAATCATACTGGCGCCGCTTTTCATTATATGGTTCGGATATGGTTACACGCCAAAAATAATAATCGTTATACTTATCTGTTTTTTCCCTATCGCAGTGAGCTTCTTGCAGGGGCTTTCGACTGTAGACAGGGAATTCATAGACCTTCTAAGGTCAATGGGCGCAAGCCGGTTCCAGATTTACAGGTTTGTTAAGATACCATCAGCAATGCCTGACTTTTTTTCCGGGCTCAAGATTGCGGCAACATACAGCATAATGGGCGCAACTATCGGGGAGTGGGTCGGCGGCAAGAACGGCCTGGGGGTATACATGATAAGGGCGAAACATTCTTTCCAGACAGACAGGGTATTTGCAGCTATCATAATTATTACTGTGCTGAGCATACTTATGCTGAAAATAATCGAGTTCTGGGAAAGAAGGTTTATGCCCTGGCGTACTATCCAGGAAGAAACATTAATTGAAGAATAGGAACCGGATAATCCAAAAAAAGAGGTGAAAGAAATGAAAATAATAAATTCTGGAAAAGAAGCTAAAAAAAATAAATGCCATAATGCAGGCGCACATAAAGCAAAACACAATAAAGCAATGTATATGGTATTTGCTGCAGTTACGGCCTTGCTGTTTTTTTTAACCATTACAGGATGCAGCGCAGCCGATATCAGCCAGCAGGCTGGCAAAAATGATACTTCAGGCGCTCAGCCCGCTAAGATAACAGTGGTGCTTGACTGGGTGCCAAATACAAACCATACTGGAATCTATGCAGCCAGGAAGCTCGGGTATTATGCTCAGGAAGGCCTGGAAGTCGAAATAGTACAGCCTGTAGAAGGGGGTAGCCCTGACCTGATTGCTGCAGGCAAAGGCGAGTTCGGCATAAGCTACCAGGAACAGGTGACATATGCAAGGACTGCAGAACAGCCCCTGCCCGTAATTGCAGTTGCGGCTATCATTGCACATAATACTTCAGGGTTTGCCTCCCCTGTTGACAGGAATATAAAGTCCCCCAAAGACTTTGAGGGTAAAAAATATGGCGGATGGGGCTCACCAATGGAAGAAGCAATGCTTAAAGGTTTGATGGATAAATTCGGCGGGGATTACAGTAAAGTAGAAATAATAAACATAGGCGCATCTGATTTCTTTACAAGCGTTACAAAAGATGTTGATTTTGCATGGATATACTATGGATGGGATGGCGTTGCTGCAGAGCAGAAAGATTTCAAGATTGATTTTATGCTTCTGCAGGAACTTGACAGCGATCTTGACTTTTATACTCCAGTTATAATTGCAAGCGAAAAAACTTTAATTGAAAACCCCGGGCTAGTTAAAAGTTTCCTGCGCGCAACAAAAAAAGGTTATCTTTATGCTATCCAAAACCCGGAAAAAGCTGCAGATATCCTTATAAGCGAGGTGCCGGAGCTTGACAGAAATATTGTTGTTGCGAGCCAGGAATACCTGGCCGGCCAGTATATTTCGGATTCTCCTGATTGGGGAATCATGAAGAGCGCTACCTGGGAGACATTCAGCAGATGGATGTATGATAATAATCTGATACCCGCAAAACTTGAAGCTGAAAAAGCATTTACAAATGATTTCCTTGAGTAATAGGGATTTATGAAGAAAAAACCATTAACAGAAGAACCAGACAGGATACTTATCAAGGTAAATAACATAAAGAAGAGTTTTGGTGACCTCTACACTATTGAAGACGTGTCGCTGAGTCTTGGCAGGCAGCAGTTTGTATCGATTATAGGACCCAGCGGGTGCGGAAAGAGCACGTTATTTGATGTTATAGCCGGGCTTGAAAAACCGGATTATGGGACTGTTTTTATTGATGGAAAAAATTTTAACGGCAGGACGGGCCGCGTAAGCTACATGCACCAGAAGGACCTTCTTTTCCCATGGAACACTATCCTTACAAATGTTTCTTTGCCTTTAAGGATAAAGGGAATGAGCATAAAGCATTCAACTGAAAAAGCAAAAAAACAGTTCCATACTTTCGGGCTTGACGGTTTTGAAAATAGTTATCCCGGCCAGCTTTCCGGCGGGATGCGCCAGAGAGCCGCGCTGCTCAGGACATATCTTTTTGCAGATGATATAATGCTTCTGGATGAGCCTTTTGGCAGCCTGGACGCGATTACAAGGCACAGGATGCAGTTATGGCTTTTGGATATATGGGAAAAGATAAATGCATCAGTACTTTTTATTACACATGATATTGATGAGGCGATTTTTTTGTCTGACAGGATATACCTGCTTTCTAAAAGACCTGCTGTAGTAAAAGAGGTCTTCGAAATAAACATAGAAAGGCCCAGAGACAACAGGACCTTTACCTCAGATACCTTTATAAGGATAAAAGAAAAAATCCTTAACCTGCTTTAATTATTATCCAGATTTGTTGATAATTTTCTGCAAATTAATTAAACTTTCATTTTTAAATTTTAAAAAACCATCCAAAAGCCAGTAATCTGGTTTTATGTAAATATGTGGGAAATAGTTCTAATATCCATAAGCCTTGCGCTTGACTGCTTTGCAGTCGCTGTTGCAGGAGGTGCGCTTGTCAAAAACCCCAGGTTGGTGAATGCTGTAAAAATCGGGGCATTCTTCGGGGGCTTCCAGGTTTTAATGCCGGTCATCGGCTGGGCAGTAGGACTCAGCTTTAAGGACCTTATAGAAGGATTCGACCACTGGATCGCATTTGGGCTTTTACTGGCAATTGGCATCAAGATGATAATTGAATCTTTTGAGAAGGATGAAGAGAAAAAAAACCGCGACATATTAAATAATTACACACTTTTTATACTGGCTATTGCAACAAGCATAGACGCCCTTGCAGTCGGGCTCAGCATTGCGATACTGAAAATGCCTATTGTGTATTCTGTAATGATAATCGGGTTTTTTGCTTTTTCTTTCTCTGTGCTGGGGTATTTCGTTGGCCATAAAGCTGGAAAATACCTGAAAAACAGGATAGAGCTTGCCGGAGGCATTATTTTAATAGGGATAGGCACAAAGATTCTGCTGGAACACATTCTATAGGGCATGAATACATAATATACTTATTATTGCACTTATTATTGCCGGACCATTAAAAATTTCTTTTTAATTTTGCTATTTATTATGATTTAATCCTATAATCTCAAGAACAGTAAACAAATTAGAAACGGGGCAACAAATGAAAAAATCCATAGTAAAATTTGCATCATCAGGTTTTGAAAGCATAGATGCAAAAAATACATTGCCGGCCAAATTTGAAAGAATGCTTTCTAAAATACCTTTAAGGAAAATGGTCAAGGGTAAAATGGTCGCCCTGAAAATGCACCTTGGCAGCAATATCGGATATACGACCATCCATCCCTTATTTACAAAAATACTTGTAAGAAATATACGGGATGCGGGAGGCGATGTTTTTATAACAGACATTTTTCTTGAGAATTCCGGTGACTTCGGTGTCAGGAACTCAAAAAATAGGGGCTATAGTGAAGATATGCTTGGCGCGCCGATAATTCCCATAGCAGGAGTTTTTGATAAATATTATTATTCAAAGAAAGTTGACTACAAGACCTTAAAAGAAATACAGATAGCCGGCCATATTTATGACGCTGAAGTGCTGGTTAATTTTTCACATTTAAAGGGACACGGGATAAGCAGTTTTGGAGGCGCATTAAAGAATATATCGATGGGATGCGTCACAAAAAAAACAAGACAGGAACTGCACCTGCTTCATTCCGGTGGCAGCGGTATAGTCTGGGACTGGGAACTCTGCACACATTGCAACAAATGTGTTGAAGAATGCAGGTATAAGGCAAATAAATTCAATAAAGATGGTAAATATGAGACCTTCATACATGATTGCACATACTGCCTGCACTGCGTAGAAATATGCCCGGCGAAAGCCCTTAAATTTTCAGGTAAAAAATATCTTGATTTCCAGGAAGGAATGGCAGTATCAGCAACAGAAGTTTTGAAGACATTCAAGCCCGGAAATATTTACAATATAAATATGCTGACAAATATAACTATTTTGTGTGACTGCTGGGGCATGTCTACACCTTCCATGGTGCCGGATATTGGAATCATGGCATCTGATGATATAGTTGCAATAGATAAGGCTTCGCTGGACATGATAAAGACTGAAAATATTCTGCCGAATTCCCTCCCTTCGCACTGGGAGTTAAGAAAAGGCGGTCATTTGTTTGAACGAGTCTGGGGTAAGGACCCTTATTTGCAGCTTGCGCCAATGGTACAAAAGAAAATGGGCAGCACTGAATACGAAATTGAAGAGATAAGATAGGACAATTAAAACGATAAATTTGAACTACAGAATATAGAAGAACCTTAAAGGAAATCTTCAGGAATTATTGTGAAGTTTTTTCAGGGTGGTTAAATCTGTCAAGCTCACAGGAATGGTCATGCTCAAAACCTTTTCCGGTCTCAAACTGTACTATTGGATGCTGTATATTGTATTTATCCTGCAGGAAAGCATTTATTTCTGCAAGAAGGGCTTCAGTGCTGCTTACATTCATATCTTCAATTATAATATGGGCGCTCATGCAGTACATGCCGGTGGTTATTTCCCAGACGTGCAGGTCATGCATGTCCTTTACAGGTGAAAAATTGTTTATGAGGTTTTCCTTGAGTGCATTTACATTTATATTTTTCGGTGTGGATTCCATAAGTATCCTTACTGAATCCCTTATAAGAGAAAAAGCCCACACAAGTATGAGTATTGCTATGAGTATTGAAAAAATCGGGTCTATAATATAAAAACCGGTAAAATATATTATCACTGCACCTATTACAACGCCGACAGAAGAGGCGGTGTCGCCAATCATGTGGACAAATGCGCTCCTTATATTCAAGCTTTCCCTGCTGGCCTTCCAGAGTATTGCTGCAGTAGCAATGTTTACAATAAGGCCTATCACTGCAACGACTATCATTTCTATCTCGTCAATGGGCCTTGGTTCCAATATCCTTTTATATGCTTCCCATAATATAAAGCCCGTTATTATTATCAATGTAACGCCATTAAAAAGTGCAGCAAGTATCTCCGCCCTGTAAAAACCGAAGCTTTTTTCCTTTGTAGCAGGCCTGCAGGCATAAAGGATGGCAAGAAAACTGACAAGCAGGGCAAATGAATGGGTAAGCATATGTCCTGCGTCACTGAGAAGCGCAAGGCTTCCTGAAACCAACCCGCCGATCACTTCGCCTACCATCATTACGCCTGTAAGTATTATTGCAATTAGCAGCCTTTTTCTCTCATAAGACCTGAACTGGTGTGAGTGGGAGTATCCTATGCTGCCTTCACGATGGTTATGGTTATGATTCTGGCTCTTCATATTAGATATAAAATTTATTTCTTAAGAGTAATAAAAAAGTATTAATACGAAATATATTTTAATGCTTAGAGGTCAGGGTTTCAATTTAAGCTGTAATATCAATCAGAAACCCTGCGAATGGGCGCAAAGCTCACCAGCAGATGCTTCAGGCCGGCCGTTTCAAAAACTACGTCGATTTCCACATCGTCCTTTAGCATTTTAACCTTCAGCACTTCGCCTTTCCCCCACATTTTATGCTCGATTTTATCGCCAGTCCTGTAATCCGTAAATATATTGTGCTCACTTCTTGCATAATCAGAGAACAAATCAGTTTCTTTTTTTGAAGTCCGCCTGTAATTTCTTTTTTCAGCTTCTGCAATATTCTCATCATAAATAAATTCTGCAGGCAGCTCCCGAACAAATCTTGAAAGCGTCTTAAAGCTTGTTGTGCCGAAAATGCTGTGGCTTAGCGCCGATGTCAGGAACACTTTTTCTTTTGCCCTTGTAATGCCGACATAGCAGAGCCTTCTTTCTTCCTCTATCTCATGCTGGCTTTGCATGCTCCTTGAGTGGGGGAATATGCCCTCCTCCATACCTATCATAAACACTACAGGAAATTCAAGCCCTTTGGCATTATGCAATGTCATCAGTATTATTGCATCCATGGAATCATCATAATTATCTATATCAGAAATCAGCGAGACTTCTTCAAGAAACCTGTCAAGTCCTGCAAGACTTCCCTCTTCCGGCGGATTGGTTATAAAAGTCCTGTATTCATATTCTTTTGTGACTGTTAAAAGCTCTTTTAAGTTCTCTATGCGGTTTGCAGCATCTATTGTCTGCTCAAACTCGAGCTCCTTCACGTAGCCGGTATCGGTCCAGACTCTTTCAAGCAGCGCATCGACATTATTATCTGCTGCAAAACTCCTGAATTCGGACACCATATCAAGAAAATCATTTATCCTTTCTTTGGTTTTTGGACTAATCATATTTATTTCACTGTTTTTATATAAGGCTTCAGGAAAAGTCATCCGGTTTTTGACTGCAAACCTCTCGATTTCCCCAAGAGTCGTTTTCCCTATTTTCCTGCCGGGTACATTTATTATGCGAAGCAGGCTTACAATATCTTTAGGATTTGATATAAGCTTAAGATATGCAAGCATGTCCTTTATTTCTTTCCTGTCGTAAAATCTCAGCCCCCCGAATATTTTATAAGGTATATTCTCCTTGATTAAAAGCTCCTCAACTGCTCTTGACTGGGCATTTGTCCTGTAAAAAACTGCAAAATCCCTGTAAGGCCTGTTCTGCCCCTGGGTGTATTTTTTTATCCTGGATATAATGAAGCGGACTTCTTCCTTTTCATCAGAAGCGATATATTTGGACAGGTGCTCCCCGGTCGGGTTTTCTGTCCATAGCTTCTTCTTTTTCCTGCTTTCATTATTGGCAATAAGTCCATTGGCAGCTGCAAGGATACTTTTTGTCGACCTGTAATTCTGTTCGAGTTTAATTATTTTTGTATTTTCAAAATTTTCATCAAAATTGATGATATTTTCAATTTCAGCGCCCCTCCAGCTATAAATGCTCTGGTCGTCATCGCCCACAACATATATATTTTTATACTTCTGGGCAAGAAGCAGTATCAGTTCATTCTGGGCGATATTTGTATCCTGGAATTCATCTACAAGTATATACCTGAACTTCTCCTGGTATTTGTTCCTTATATCTGGAAAATTCTTCAGTATATCAACTGTATACATCAGGAGGTCGTCAAAATCCAGCGCATTAGCTTTTATAAGCTTTGACTGGTACATTGGGTATATGTCTGCCACTATTTTTTCATAAAAATCAGAAGCCTGTTTTTTAAATGTTTCTGCATCAACCAGCCTGTTTTTTGCATCAGATATCACCGCATGGACAGCTCTTGGCGGAAATCGCTTACTGTCTATATCCAGTTCTGTAAGGCATTTGGCAATAAGGCTCAGCTGGTCCGGCTCATCATAGATGACAAAATTTGAAGGCAGTCCAAGATTATGTATCTCAAACCGCAATATCCTTGCACAGAATGAGTGGAAGGTGCTGACCCACATCACTTCCCCGATCTTGCCTACAAGCTCTACAACTCTTTTCTTCATCTCCCTGGCAGCCTTGTTTGTAAAGGTTATTGCAAGGATATTAAAAGGGTCTACTCCGATTTCTCTTATCAGGTATGAGACCTTGTAAGTCAGTACTCTTGTTTTTCCGCTTCCTGCTCCGGCAATGATAAGAAGCGGGGAACCCATGCTTTTAACTGCTTTTAACTGTTCAGGGTTTAGTTGCTCTTCGAGTTTCAACGTAGTTTTTTATTGAAGAATTTTGCAATATATTTAACCTGGTGCAGCATTTCCCTGGTCTGGTGCTCATTTAATGCCTGCTGCCCATCGCATAGAGCCTTCTCAGGATTTGTATGGATCTCAACTATAAGGCCGTCAGCTCCCACAGCAATAGCTGCCCTGCTCATCGGTACAACAAGATCGCTCTGTCCTACAGCGTGAGAAGGGTCGATGATTATTGGAAGCTTGCTGAGCTTCTTTATGACCGGGACTGCTGACAGGTCAAGAGTAAACCTGGTATAAGGTTCAAATGTCCTGATGCCTCTTTCGCAAAGGACCACTTCTGAATTACCGGAAGACGTTATATATTCAACAGCAAGAAGCCATTCCTTAATAGTCGATGCCCAGCCTCTCTTTAAAATAACGGGTTTATTCATCTGGTTGGCTATCCTGCCAACTCTTTTTAACAGGGCAAAATTAGACATATTGCGTGTGCCTATTTGGAGTACATCTACATACTCAGCTACTTCATCTACAGTGTCTGCATCTGTAACCTCAGTAACAGTTTTCAAGTCATATTTTTCGCCGATTTTTTGCAGTATTTCCAGCCCTTTTGTTTCCAGGCCCTGGAAGCTGTAGGGCGATGTCCTTGGCTTATATGCCCCTCCCCTCAAGAACCTGAGACCGCAGTCCTTTACAACAGCAGCTATCGAATCTATCTGTTCCCAGCTTTCAATAGCACAGGGGCCTGCTACAACAGTTATATACCCTTCTTTTATAAGACTTTCGTTTTTTGATTCTGCCATGATTTTTTTATTTTCACTACCGGTTTTATTAATATATTAAATAGTCTGTTTTAAAGCTAAAAATAAATGCCAGATGCATGATACCGGATAAATGTTAACGGATATTAAATGCCGGGTATCTTCTCAGAGAGTATCGTCTTTTTCAAGTATCTGTGTATTCCTTAAGATTGATTCGAATATCTGTGTTATATTATCGTTATAGAGGGGGCCTTTGTTATAGCTGACTATATTATTAATGAGGTCCTCTTCCCTTTTTGCATCATAAAGAGGCAGGTTATGCTTTTCTTTTAGCTTTTTTACCTTCATTACAGCTGCTGCCCTCTCATTTAAAAGATCAACCAGTCCCTGGTCTATCCTGTCGATTTCTTCCCTGTATTTTTTTAAAAGTTCCTTAAAACCATCGTCCATAATAACCTCGCTTAAATAAAAAGTAATTCCAGATTTAAAAAATTCTTATTATTCATTATAGATTATATATAATAAAACTGAAATGGTAAGCCTGCCTTTGAGTGGCTAAAAAATGTAATCCCGGCAATTATAGCCTGGCAGTCATTAGATAAGAAATGTTGCTGGAGAAAATCCTTATTCCCATTCAATAGTGCTTGGAGGTTTGGAGCTTATATCATATACAACCCTGTTAACGCCTTCCACCTCATTGATTATCCTGCTGCTCATCTCCTCCATGACATCATACGGTAATCTTACCCAGTCTGCAGTCATGGCATCTTCGCTGGTAACCACTCTTATTACTATGGGGTAGGAATATGTCCTTTCATCTCCCATAACCCCGACGCTTTTTATACAGGGAAGGACTGCAAAAGACTGCCATATCTTTTCATAAAGCCCTGCTTTTTTTATTTCATCAATGACTATCTTATCTGCAATCTTAAGTATCTCAAGACGCTCCTGGGTAATATCGCCTATTATCCTTATTGCAAGCCCGGGGCCTGGAAATGGCTGCCTCCTTACTATTTCCTCTGAGAGCCCCAGCTCAATACCTATTTTACGCACCTCGTCCTTAAAAAGCATTCTAAGCGGTTCGATCAGCTTGATGTTCATATCTTCAGGCAGCCCCCCAACATTGTGGTGGGATTTTATTTTAGCGGCATCCCTGGTGCCGCTCTCGATGACATCAGAATAAAGCGTGCCCTGCACCAGAAATTCAACACCCATGATTTTTTTTGCTTCCTCTTCAAAAACCCTTATGAACTCGCTGCCTATTATCTTCCGCTTTTGTTCAGGGTCCGTAACATTGTAAAGCTTTGAAAGGAATCTTTCCTTTGCTTTTACATGCACAAGGTTTATCTTGAAATTCTTCCTGAAAGTATTTTCAACCTGCTGGTCCTCGCCAAGCCTGAGCAGGCCGTGGTCGACAAAGATACAGGTAAGTTTTTTACCAACAGCCTTATGTACAAGCAGCGCTGCAACCGTAGAGTCCACTCCGCCGCTTAATGCGCAGATGACATTTCCTCCTTTAACCATATCCCTTATGATGTTTACCTGGTTTTCTATTATCGAGACCATTGTCCAGGTGGGCGAACACCCGCATATATTAAAAAGAAAATTCTTGAGGATTTCCATTCCTGAAGGCGTGTGTATGACTTCAGGATGAAACTGGATTCCGTAAGCCTTTCTCTGCAAATCAGCGATGCCTGCAATCGGAAGCGATGGTGTGGCGGCTATTACTTTAAATCCTTCCGGCAGTATTGACACGCTGTCCCTGTGACTCATCCAGCAGACCTCAGATTGCTGAAGGCCTTCAAACAGGGGGTTATCTGTTGAAAGGTTTATATAGGTCTTTCCATACTCATTTTTACCTGAACTTGATACTTTTCCTCCCAAAAGGTGTGTAATTAGCTGCATTCCGTAACATATTCCCAGGATCGGCACACCAAGTTCAAAAATCCTGCTATCCACGACAGGCGGCTTTTTTAAATCAGCTGCATTTTGGGAAATGGTATTTTTCTTAAAAGAACCTTTCTGGTAGCCGATTTTGCCTAAATTGCTTATTGAGCTTGGCGAACCGGAAAATATTATTCCGCTTGGCTTTTTCTCCCTTATTTTTTCAATGGGCATATCATAAGCGACAAGTTCAGAATACACCCTTAATTCCCGTACCCTTCTTGCAATAAGCTGGCTGTACTGCCCGCCAAAATCAATTACCAGTATATTTTCCATTTTTTTAACTCTTGCCCTGACCGGAATTAACTTATTCTAATCCGGTCTAATCCTTTTCAATATTTATTTTAATCCTAGCCCATACCGACTTTCTGTGTCTGCTGGTGAAATTTACCCTCAGTTTTAATTGAAGGCGCTACCATTACCTCAGCTTTCTGGAATTCTTTTATATTCAAGTACCCGCAGGTCGCCATAGATGTCTTGAGGGCTCCACAAAGGTTTAAGGTTCCGTCATTTTCATGTGCGGGCCCTATCAGGATTTCTTCAAGACTTGCAACAACATCTGTTTTTACTCTCGCGCCTCTTGGAAGATCAGGATGGAAAGTTGCCATCCCCCAGTGGTAACCCCTTCCAGGCGCTTCTTTTGCGCGGGAAAGCGGTGCTCCTATCATTATCATATCGGCGCCGCATGCTATAGCTTTTGCAAGGTCGCCTCCTGTACGCATGCCGCCATCTGCAATGACCTGGACATACTGGCCTGTTTCATCAAGATGCCTGGACCTTGCCGCAGAGGCATCAGCTATCGCAGTGGCCTGGGGTACGCCAATACCCAGCACCTGCCTTGTTGTACAGGCTGCTCCCGGGCCTACCCCTACCAGGATCCCAACTGCGCCGGTCCTCATAAGATGAAGGGATGTGGAAAACGAACAGCATCCGCCAACTATAACAGGAATTGGACACTTAGGGATGAATTGCTTAAGATCAAGCGGCTCTTTTGTAACGCTTACATGCTCTGCGCTTATAACGGTCCCCTGGATGACCAGTATGTCAAGACCTGCATCAATTGCAGCCTGGTAATATCTCTGGACTTTCTGGGGAGTCAGTGATGCAATCGCTACAGCGCCTTTTTCCTTTACCTGTTTAATCCTTTTTTGCATTAATTCGACTTTAACAGATTCTTTATATATTTCCTGCATTTTTAAGGTTGCTTCCCTGTCATTGAAGGTTGAAATCTTTTGAAGCAGTTCATCAGCATTCTCATACCTTGACTGAATGCCTTCAAGATTTAAAACCGCCATGCCCCCAATCCTGTCCATTTCAATCGCCATTTTTACATCAACAACTCCATCCATTGCCGATGCAAGGATGGGTATACTTAAATGGTGGTTGCCAATTTTTGCAGAAATATCTATATCTTCAGGATCCCTCGTTCGCCTGCTTGGTACAATCGCGATCTCGTCAAAACCATAAGCCCTTCGGCCTGCCTTACCCTTTCCAATTTCGATTTCCATTTATTGTTTGGCTCCCTTCCGCTTTAATTTTTTTTCTTCTTTTCTGATTAATCTTCTAATATTATCCCTATGTGTGATAAATGTTAATACAAAAAGGCAAATTGCTGCAATTACTATAGGCAGCGGATAATTTGTAAAATAAAAAGAAAGCGGAGTAGCAACTGCTGCTGCAAGCGATGAAAGGGAAACAATCCTTGAGAAAGCAAATACTATTACCCAGGTTAATAGTATGATAAAAAGGGGAAGGATGCGCAGCCAGGTGGCGCCCGGATAAAAAGGCAAAATACACAATCCAAAAATCACCCCGAATGATGTTGATATTCCTTTACCGCCACGAAATTTAATATATACCGGAAAAACGTGGCCAAGGACCGCAGCTACTGCGACACAGGCAAGCAGGACAAAATCAGTCCTGAAAAGGTAAAAAACTGCAAGTACCGGAAGGAATCCCTTAAGTATGTCGACAATAATTGTTATTGCGCCTGCAGTGGCTCCAACGGTCCTGGTGACATTAGTGCCGCCCACGTTGCCGCTGCCTGCATCCCTGATGTCAGCGCCATCTTTTTTTGCTTTATAAATAATATACCCTGTTGGAAAGGCTCCAAGAAGATAAGAAGCTATAACTAATAAGATCTTATATAGAATTGTGACTGTCATAAATTTAACACCATAATTTTAGAAAAATATTACTATATCTCATGGATTTATTCAATTTGAAATGACCTTATTATGTATCTTTCTATGATTATTACAGATAACCCCTGTCCATAGAAACTTCCTGTTTTTATTTAGGCTATATATACTAGTATTATTTCACTCCAAATAGAATCAGCGCAGCACTTAAGAAATTAATGTAAAAAAGGTTTATACCTTAAAAACCAAACATTATATTACGAAAGTTATTTTAAGAAGGGAATTTACAGGAATTGATTATTTAAATATTTATCTTAATAAAAATGAATCCATTTTAAAAATGCTGTGTTATTTTTAGAAAAAATTTTTATTTTCATAAACTGGAGGGATTTGAATATGTTAAAGGAAATAAAGAATATAAAGACCGGAAAAAGGATTTTCCTGGCTTTTGGGCTGGCAACAATAGCGGCTGTCATTATTCTTTCGGCGCTTATATCATGCTCTCCCGGCCAGGCAAATGTATTTTCAGCAGAAGATAGCGGCACAACTGTGGCTTTAAATGCCAATGAGAGCTTTTCTGTAAAACTTGAATCAAACCAGACTACAGGTTATAACTGGAAATTATCAGAAAAGATGGATACTGCAGTGGTCACACTGGTGTCATCTGTATATGAGGTCTTAAAAAAAGATAAAGAGATGGTAGGTGCAGGCGGTTTTGAGACTTTTAATTTTAAAGCATTATCGCCTGGCAAAACAGAAATCCTGCTTGAATATGTAAGACCCTGGGAAGAAGGAGCAGAGCCTGAAGACACTTTTATTTTATTTGTAGAAGTCAGGTAAATTATAGTTTCCAAATTAATAAACAGCCTCCTGCTTGTAGATTATTCTTTGAGGGCTTACCAGGGATGATATACCCACCGCCTTATATGGTTTCTACTCTTTTTCTTTGGTCCATAAAGAATCAACCCTGGTCTTCAAAATTAAATTTGTATTGCCATAGCCCATATTCATCTCTTGTTGACTTGAGGATTTTTTGCAATGCATCATTTAACGGCACTCCTTTATCTTTTCTTTCAAGCCATGCAAGATATTCTTTTTCCCCGGCAGTATATATCCTGTCCTTGCCTGGAGCTTTTTTAGAATTCCTCAGATCCCGCAATATCTGGCCGACAGTCTTTTTAAAGTCGTCAGGCTCTGTAAAGCTTTCTATATTTATTGCAATAAAGAAATGGCCAAGCCTGCTCTTTACCTTATTACCATCCTGGTCGACATCAGAAAGATTTTTTAAGAAAAGCCCGCCCTGGAGAGCAGATGAAAGTATTTCCACTACCGTAGCATAACCATATCCTTTATACCCTGCCATTTCTTCACCTATTCCACCAAGTGGCGACAGTGCGCAACTACCGCTGTTCAGGCCTTTTAGTACCTTATCAGGGTCAGTGCTGGTATTTCCAAACTGGTCGATTACCCATCCAGGAGGCAGTACCTTGCCCTCGCGCTGGTATTGCTCTATCTTACCTCTCTGAGTTATTGAAGTAGCGCAATCTATAGTAAAAGGGAAACCCTCATCAGTCGGCATGCCGAAGACAAGCGGATTTGTCCCAAGCATGTTTTCCACACCAAAAGTGGGTGCAATAGATGGCCTGGCGTTTGTTCCGGTAATCCCTATCATGTTTTCCTTCGTAGCCATTATCACATAATAGCCAGCAAAGCCAAAGTGCGTGGAATTCCTTACAACAGTCATGCCAAGCCCTGATTTTTTGGCCTTATCAATTGCAGCCTGCATAGCTTTCTTTGCAACTACCTGGCCCATACCATTATTGCCGTCAATTACTGCAGTGGCTGGTGTTTCCCTTATAATCTCTAACTTGGTTACAGGACTCTGGAGGCCCGCCTTAATCCGGTCTATATATATGGGTTTAAACCTGCCTACACCATGGCTGTCAATCCCTCTTTTATCAGCGTCTATTAAAACCCTTGCACAGATTTTTGCATCTGATTTAGGTACACCGACCTTCATAAAGACGTCAGCCATAAAATTTTCAAGCTTGTCAAAAGATTCATATATTATGTTTGACAAAATAAACCTCCAGCATATTAAAGATATTTTTACAGGTATTAATAATATAATATGTATAAAAATATATAAATTATTGTTTTTTTAATGCAATATAAATATTTAATTCCATTTTTTCAGGGATTTATGATATATAATAAGCACATTTATAAGGTTAAATCATAAATAACCGGGTTAGCAATTCCAATAATATTTACACAGAATCCTTATATCGGTTGAACCTATTAGTATCTATTAGTATCTTTATTTAAGGGAGGCTTCATTGGAACTTACATTTTACCTGCCAACAAAAATAATAATGGGCAAAAATTGTGTAGTACAAAATTCAAAACTGTTTACAAAAACCGGTAAAAACGCTTTGGTAATAACATATCCTGTCAATGAAAAAAATGGGTCCATAGATGATATCAGGAACGCACTTGAAGAGCAGGGCTTAAAATACAGTATAACTTTAGAAGCTCCAGTAAACCCTGAAATAAAGGAAATGAAAAAATTCGGGGAATTGGCCTCAGACACCAGCGCAGATATGATAATCGGCATTGGAGGCGGATCGGTACTGGACACTGCAAAAACAGCGGCGGTACTTGCTGTAAATAAAATGCCTGTAGATGAGCTATACGCTAATGTTTATAAAAATAAGCCGCTTCCTGTTATAGCCATACCTACAACTGCCGGAACAGGCAGCGAAGTAACACCGTATGCTGTGCTTACAATCAAAGATAAAAACACAAAAAAATCATTTGGAAATGAGGACCTCATGAGCCCGGTGTATGCATTCCTTGACGCAAGATATACAGAAACCCTCCCGCCACAGGTTGCAGCAGACTGCGCAGTGGATGCGCTATCCCACGGACTGGAGGGATTCTTAAGCAAAAAAAGCAACTGGGTCTCTGACATGATTGGAATAACTATCTTTAAAAACTTCAGCGACTGCGCCGACTCCCTGCAAAAACGGGAGTTAACTTTTGAACAGCGTGAAAAACTTCTTTTTAATGCTGCGCTTTCCGGCATCATGATAAATCATATGAGAACCCTGGCAGTACATGCAATGGGTTACCCGTTATCAATAAACAGGAGGCTTTCCCATGGTTGCGCATGCGGCATACTGCTTGGCGCATTCATGGAATATATTTATCCGGATTGCGCCCGAAAAGCCCGGCAGATGTATGAAAGCCTGGGTGTAAAAGATACTAAAGATTTTTCCGGGCTTATTTCATCGATACTTAGATATAAGGAAAATTATTCCCCTGAAGAATTGATGCAATACACGGAAGAGAGCTTTGATGCTGCATCAGCAAAACCGAATCCAAGAGGCGTAGACAAGCAGGCAGTCCTGGAAATATATATGAATGCATTAATGTAAAAAAATAAGGCAGCTATCGCATTATGCAATAAGGCGGTTATTTAAAAATAACCGCCTTATTAATTTATTTTCCTGTACCGCATCTTATGACATCTTATATCTGTCGCACATCTTCAATTCTCCAGCGGTACTTATTAGTGTATAGAAACCCTCTGTTGCCCTAAATTACATCATCGGTCCCATACCGCCGCCATATCCGCCGCCCGGGGGCATCGGAGGCATTTTTTCCTTTTCAGGTTTTTCAGCAACTATTACTTCTGTTGTAAGAAGCAGCGCAGCTACTGATGCGGCATTCTGGAGTGCGCTTCTTGTAACTTTAGCAGGATCGATGATTCCGGCATCTATCATATTAACATAATTGCCGTTTAATGCATCAAGCCCCTGGCCTTCCGGAAGCGATTTTACTTTTTCAACAACTACTGAACCCTCATAGCCTGCATTTGCAGATATCTGCCTTATGGGTTCTTCAAGAGCCTTGACTACAATCTGGGCGCCTGTCCTGATGTCTCCATCAAATTTATTTACATCGATTTTCGGGATTATGTCGACAAGCACTACACCGCCGCCGGGTACTATGCCTTCTTCAACTGCTGCCTTGGTAGCTGAAAGCGCGTCTTCTATCCTGTGTTTCTTTTCCTTGAGTTCAACTTCGGTGGCAGCTCCGACTTTTATGACTGCGACTCCGCCTGCAAGTTTTGCAAGCCTTTCCTGCAGTTTCTCTTTGTCAAAATCAGAATCCGACTGCTCGATCTCGGTCTTGATCTGTTTTATCCTGCCCTTTATTGAATCGATTGAACCTTTTCCTTCAACAACAGTAGTATTCTCTTTGTCAACTTTGACCTGACGTGCCTGGCCGAGCATTTCAACTGTAATATTCTCAATCTTGATGCCGATCTCTTCAGAAATTACCTTGCCGCCTGTTACAATAGCTATGTCTTCAAGCATTGCTTTCCTTCTGTCGCCAAAACCTGGAGCTTTTACTGCAACGCATGTGAAAGTCCCTCTCAGTTTGTTGACAACCAGGGTTGCAAGCGCTTCGCCCTCAACATCTTCAGCGATGATGAGCAGTGGCTTGCCAGCCTGCATTACTTTTTCAAGCACAGGTATAAGATCTGCAACTGCAGCCATTTTCTGGTTTGCAATAAGGATATAGGGCTCGTTTAAAACTGCTTCCATTCTTTCAGGGTCGGTGACCATGTAAGGTGAAAGATAGCCTTTGTCAAACTGTAACCCCTCAACAAGCTCTATCTCGATCCCGAACTTGTTTGATTCTTCAACAGTGATGACTCCGTCTTTTCCGACTTTTTCCATTGCATCTGCTATTGTCTGGCCTATAACCGGGTCAGCTGCTGAAATTGCTGCAACTTCTGCTATTTTTTTCTTGTCGGTAGCAATGTCTTTTGAAGCTTTACCGATTTCTTTTACTGCTATATCTACTGCTTCTTCAATGCCTTTCTTAAGCAGGAGCGGGTTAGCGCCTGCTGCAACGTTTCTCAGTCCTTCCTTTACCATTGCCTGCGCAAGAAGGGTAGCGGTTGTGGTGCCGTCACCTGCAACATCATTTGTCTTTGTGGCAACTTCTTTAAGAAGCTGTACGCCTGCATTTTCAAACGGGTCCTCTACTTCGATTTCCCTTGCAATCGTAACGCCATCATTTGTGATTGTGGGGGCGCCATATTTTTTCTCTAAAACAACGTTTCTGCCTTTTGGGCCAAGTGTAATCTTTACAGCGTCAGCTATAATGTTTACGCCTCTTTCCAGAGCCCTCCTGGCCGTTTCATCATATTTCAGCTCTTTAGCCATATCTATCAAACCTCCTTAAAATAATAAAAAAATAAAAATCTACAGTGAAAACTTTCCGGGCTCACGGTTATTTTGTAACTATTGCCAGAACGTCGCTTTCCCTGATAATAAGATGCTCGACACCGTCAATCTTTACTTCTGTGCCGGCATATTTGGAGTAAAGTACTGCATCTCCAACCTTTACCTCCATCGGGATTTTATTCCCCTTGTCGTCTCTTCCGCCTGAACCTGCGGAAATGACCTGGCCTTCCTGTGGTTTTTCTTTTGCAGAATCAGGAAGAACGATTCCGCTTTTTGTCTTCTCTTCGCTTTCTTTTGGCTTTACCAATAACCTGTCACCAAGTGGCATGTAACCCATATGTCTACCTCCTCTTTTAAAATAATTTTTACAAATTATACATTTGTATATTTGTTTAAAAAAATATCAGCACTCTAATGCCTTGACTGCTAATCTATAAGAATAATATTATATAGAAGTAAAAAAATCAAGCAGTTAAATAAAATTTTTTTATAATTATTTTATGATAGCAGTTTACTTTTTGTGATAAGCTTATATATCGCTTCTGGAATATACGTCCATCTCAATACTTGAAAAATTGCCTGCCACATATTCATGATAACCCAGGCATGCCACCATGGAGGCATTATCCATGCAAAGATATATCGGGGGAATAAATAGTTCTATGCTTTCCTGTTCAGCCCTTATTGTAAAAAGCTCCCTTATCCTGCTGTTTGCCGCTACTCCTCCGCTGATGAGTATCCTGTTGTAGCCAGATTTTTTGCCTGCCCGTATAGTCTTTTCTACAAGTACTTCTGCAATAGCTTCCTGGAAAGACGCAGCAAGATTAACAATGTTTTCAGGCTTTTTTATATCCGGGTCTTTTTTTACTTTATAAATAACTGCGGTCTTTAAGCCGCTGAAACTGAAATTAAAATCTCCGCTATCCATCATTGGCCTGGGCATAAAGACAGCATTTCGTTTCCCCTGCTTAGCCAGCCTGTCGATTACCGGTCCTCCGGGATAGCCCAGGCCTAAAAACCTTGCTATCTTATCAAAAGCTTCACCTGCAGCATCGTCAACAGTATGCCCTATCTCAGTTATTGTCCAGTCCCTGTCTACCCTGTAAAGGCTTGAATGCCCCCCGGAAACTATGAGGCCTATAAAACCGCCGCTCATGTCAGGGTTTACAAGAATATTTGAAAAAAGGTGCGCCTTAAGATGATTGATGCCGATAAGCGGGATTTTTTTTGCATAAACTATTGCTTTGGCGGCGCCTGCGCCTACAAGAAGCGACCCCACAAGACCGGGCCTGTTGGTTACGCTTACTGCGCCGATTTCGTCAAGTGAAATGCCGGACTGAAGGATAGCCTCCCTTATTATTATATCTATCATTTCAATGTGCCTTCTTGAGGCAAGCTCGGGAACAACTCCGCCATATTTCTCATGTATCTCGTGCTGGGAAGCTACTACATTGGAAAGTATTTGCCTGCCGTCTGCAACAACGGCTGCGCAGGTATCGTCACAGGAAGTCTCTATCCCCAGGATATATAGTTTTTTTCTGTAGCATTGATTCATTTGAAAGGCTTAAACTCCCTTACATAGGCAGGCACGACATTCTTGTCCCCGATGATTTTTTTCTCTTTTTCAAGCTCACGCATTGCCCTGAAATTTGCGCATATATTGACGCACCCTGCATGGGGAAAGATTGCCCTTTTGTTTAAGATAAAATTATAATTGAGTTTTTTCAGGTCCGGTCCAAGATGGCTATATGAGCCAAACGCAGTGCCGCCGCAGTATATCATGGTTTTTTCTGCATTTGTAAGAATCAGGGATCCTGACAGGAAAACTTTTTCCAGCAAACTCCTGAAATTTTCATATTCAACCAGGTAATCGCCTGTTACCTTTCTTATAAATATTCCAGCCTGTTTTAAACGGTGACTGGCAACAGATTCCGGATATTCAGAAAAACTTGCCTCGTAAATTGAGAAAAAAAGCTCATTTCTTTTAACGTCAATAACAGGGACTGCAATGGCGCTTCCCCACTGCAAAAGATCTTTTTTTATACTCCTGGAATTATTTTCAAGTATTGAAGCTGCATAAACATCCAGGGAGCTTATCCCGTATAATGGTTTTTCCTCCACAAATGACAGGGTTTTTAATATGCTGAGCCCTATTCTTGTACCTGTAAAATCACCAGGACCTGTATTACCGGCGAAAATATCGATTTTTTCTATATTTGATCTGCCTTTTTTTAAAACGGCATCTATTGAATTAATAATACTGGACATGAAGCCATCATTGCTTTTCAGGTGAAAAGAAGCAATTTCTGCACCGCTTTCACTTAATGAAACGCTTAAGATTTTTGTGCTGCTTTCTATTGCTAGTATCTGCATTTTTTTAATACCCTTTTTAATATCTCAAGTTTTTTATTCCAGTACCTGCTGCTGCTCTTAAAAGATATCTGCCTTTTTGAGTCTTCCATGTAGCTGAATTCTATCTCTATATAATCTGATTTTAAATATTCTCTTAGCTTATTTCCCCACTCAATAAAGACCATGCTGTGCCTGTCGTAAATATAATCCTCAATGCCCGTATTCAGTATCTCATCGATACCGTCAAGCCTGTAAAGGTCTGCATGTATGAACCTTCTTTTAGCTCTTATTTTATAAACATTCAATATTGCAAAACTTGGGCTGGAAAGAGTATCTTTTATGCCAAGTTTTTCTGAAACTCCCGCAATAAATGTTGTTTTACCTGCTCCAAGTTCGCCTGAAAGAAGCGCTATATCATTACTGCAAAGGATTTTTGAAAATAGAATGCCTAATTTTTTTGTCTGGCCGGGGTTTTCTGAAATATAATCTAAAATCATTTAAAATAATCCTAATTGTTTGTTCGGGTCCTGAGATGCTTTTTCATTTTGGCTTTCCTGTTTGTTTAAAGGTTTGCGACCATTCGGTTGCTGTGCAGTAAAAGTTTCCGAATTGATTGGAGCCTGACTGCCTGAAAAAATCATTGAGGTAATATGTGAATCGGGAACTGCCGGGACTTCCATAGTATCAGCAGGCACATCAGCAGACACTATATTAGAAATCTCAAAAGCTTTGCCTGGGTCTTCCAGATTATCATGCATAGTCTTTATCCTCTTGAAATCTTCTTTTAAAATCTGCATGCGCGACGGGGCGTAAAGCGCTGCGGCCGGGTGATTGATAGGAATTACAATTCTATTGCCAATTTTAAAGACCTTGCCCCTCAGGGAGTTTATGCCCTGCCCAGTTTCAAGTATCAGTTGCGTGGAATATTTTCCCATAGTACAGATAATGCCCGGATCGATTATCCCTATCTGCTCAAAAAGGTAATCCTTGCATAGGCTTATTTCTGAAATTACCGGGTCCCTGTTTAGTGGAGGCCTGCATTTAAGGACGTTTGCAATGAAAACATCGCTCCTTGTAAATTTTATGGACCCGAGAAGCTCGTCAAGCAGCTTGCCTGCCTGGCCTACAAAAGGTTTTCCCTGCAGGTCTTCATTCTTTCCCGGCGCCTCACCAATAAAAATAATTGAAGCATTGGAATTGCCGCTTCCAAAAACAAAATTCGTCCTGGTTGCCGCAAGGTCGCATTTATTGCAGTCCCTTATCTTAAAATAAAACTCTTTGAGCCTTTCCCTTTTCTCCATATTTATTTCCATTTTTTGTTATGATTCGCTCCAGTTAAAATTTTTTCCTGTCATTTAAGTATTCTTTTGCAAAAGTAACAGATTTCCACCCGTCTGAAATAACTGATTTGGCTTCCAGCTTCTTATATGTCAAAAAGAAATTCTCTATCTCCGTTAGTATATGCGGGGAAATCTCGTGCAGGTCATTTACATAATTCCATACAGGGTCTGTTGCAGGTACGGCAAGGACCTTATTGTCTATGCCTTTTTCATCCTTCATCCTGAGCATGCCTATGGGCCTTGCCTCTATCAGGCATCCGGAAAATGTAGGTTCATCTATCAGCACCAGGACATCGACCTCGTCGCCATCTTCTGCAAGGGTACCATCTATATAGCCATAGTCAGCAGGGTAATGGACAGAGCTGAACAACACCCTGTCAAGTTTTATCCTGTTTGCCTTGTGGTCATACTCATATTTATTCCTGCATCCTTTTGGGACTTCAACAATTACATCTACGGTATCGGGGAAAAGATAGCCTTTCATATGATTTCCTTTTCTAAAAATCTTAATTTTTAATTATGTTTATTTGATTTGTGCCTTTTTTATATTTTAATGGTTTGGACGGATATTATAAACAGCTTAAGCGCCAAATTCTATAATTTTGCCGATTTATTTTTTTCTATACTATTAATATTTCTCTACCGCTCCTTCCATTTATAATTCCATCCCGTTATAAAAAAATTTAACTCCCGGGGGTATGCGAAGATAAAATTAAGCACTATGATAAACGGCAGACTACGATTACCCTTCTATATAGATATTCTCCTTACAAAAGAGAAATTAATATTTATAAACCTGTAAAAACATAATATATAATATTATAATAAAAATTAATCATAGGCATGCTATAAAACAGGAGCTTTGGGAAAATAATTATTACAGGAGGAAATATAAATGAAGGTTTCATCAGCAATGTTTGAACATAACAGCTACATCCCTTCAAAATATACATGTGATGGCCAGAATATTAATCCGCCACTTTCAATCAGGGATGTGCCTGCTGAAACAAAATCACTGGTACTCATAATGGATGACCCGGATGCCCCTATAAAGACATGGCTTCACTGGACAGTCTGGAACATTGACCCTGCAACATCTGAAGTCCCTGAGAATAGCTGTCCCGATAATTCAATTGAATGTGTTACCAGTTTTGGAAGAACCGGATACGGCGGACCCTGTCCACCCTCAGGGACACACAGGTATTTTTTCAAGCTATATGCTCTTGACAGGATGCTTGATCTTAGCTTTAAAGCAGGGTTAACAGAAATTGAAAAATCGATGGAGGGCCATATAATCGAAAAAGCGGAACTTATTGGACTGTATAAAAGACAGTAGAAAAAAAGGAGCAAATAATAGACCAGGGTAAAAAAGTTTTATTAGCAATATTAATATTTGCCATTGCTCTTTTGGGCATTGGAGCTTTTATCTCCTGCGCTACGGACGAAATAAAGCTTGACCAGGTTAAAGAAGCCTTAAAAAAAGGTGAACCTGAAGTTATAGATGCAGTAACATGTAAAAATGTTGACAGCAACTATGGCCCCATTGATATAACCGATGTTTTCCCTGCAGGGACAAATTCGATTTATCTTTCAGTAAAATTTAAGGATTTCACAGTCTCAGACCACCTGTCTGTCATCTGGACATATATTGATACAAAAAAAGAGCTAAGCGCCCAGAGTTTTACTCCTTCTGAAAGCGGGTCAGGATACCATAGCTTTAATATAAACATTGCAACTGCTTTCCCTACGGGAAATTATGCTGCAGAGCTCAAATTCAATAGCGAAATCTTTAAGACACTGTATTTTTCTGTTGAACAGTGAAATCTTTTGCTTCTCCTATGATTAATTACTTAAGCCGCCTCAATCTTCCTGTTGCGCCTGAATTTACAAATATCGAGTTTATTCCGAACATTTTTAAAAAAAAGCAGTCTATTTCAGAGCGGCATTTTATTACAATATATCTCGGGTTTGATACTGAATCAAAGACATTTATCTCAAGCGAACTGACTCGATAATTTTCTTTTAAAAGAATATTTTTAAAAAAATATTCTTTTACTGTATTCTCGAAATCTTCTCTATTAAGGTTTACTGAGCCACTCTCCTGCGCAGCGCCCATATTTATCTCCTTTGATGCTTCTTCGGCTGCTATCATAGCAGCTTTGTTCAGCTCAGATTTGAATACAAATGCTCTTCCGGCATCCACTGCGGCTCCCGCCAAAAAAAGAAAAAGAGGCATCAGGAAAGCAGCAAGGATCATGACCGCGCCCCTGCCGGAAGTTAGTCTCTTAAAAGCTGATCTCTCCATATTCATTTCCTCCTAACCAGCGCTCCGGTCCCGATTCTGTACCTTTCTCTGTCATATTAATGGACCTGTAGCCATTTACAGGGTTACTAAAATAGGCATGTACGGACTGGCCGTCTTCTGCATATAAATAAATGTGAAGTATGCTTTCATCGCTGCCGGCAAAATCAAATTTAGAAAAAGTTTCCAAATCACCCTCTTCTGAAGCCCTGACATGTCCGTTATAAATCAGTACTTCTTCTATCCCCCTGTCCCTGTACCTGTGGACCTCTTCATAAATATATATCCCTGTTATATGTATTGGCTCCTGTCCTTCGGCAAGCATACTGTTATCTAATTCCCATGAAATTTTTAAATCCATTCCGCATTCCTTGCCTCTTTCATCTTTATGCCACCGCGTAAATACGTATTTCGGGTTTTTCTGCACCGACAATTTTCCATGAAGAGGCTCTGTGTAGAATCCTTCATCCACCCAGTAGTTTCTAAACTCATAATAACTTGTATCAACCCAGGCTTTTTCATTATAATCTTCCCAGTGTCCGTCATTTACTTTATAGGACGTGTCCACCCAGTAACGGCCTGTCCTTGTCTCCCAATGTGAATTATCCACGCGCCTGTAAGCGGTATAGCTTTCCCAGTGCCCTGATTTCTCCCATTCCATGTAATACTGCTTTTCTTTTATAAGCATATAAATAAAGACATATTTTACAGCATAGATCCGTCCGCCCCTGGCAGGCCTGTAATCTATGACATAGACATTTGCCATGTAGGTGGAGCCTCTATATGATACCTGCTGCATCCCTTTTGTTTTTGCAGCAAAAGCATACACGCTCCAGCCATAATTGTCCGTGCCCGATATTACTGTAAAATTGACAGGCTTGACCTTATTAATATACCTGTATTTTGTTACATAATGCGATGTGTCAACATATCTTGACGCAGTATAGGATTCGATATCTTTTTGTTCAACCCAAACCCTGTACTGCCCGGTTGCATAATATCCGTCTTTTACTGTGTATGAAGTGTCAACCCATCTTTTTTTCTGGACGTCTTCATAATATCCGTCTTTTACCAGTACTTTTTTAGTTTCCCAGTGTGATGTATCCACCCAGACCCGCTCGCCTTCATGCAAATCGACCTTGAGCCATCCTTCGCCAAATATCTGCTGCTGGAATATAAAAAAAGGGATAAAAATCGAAAGGATATATAGCATTATCATAAAAAGAGGACCCAGAAAGAGGATGATTTTTCTTTTATATTCCCTTAAGCCAATAACCCTCAGGACCTTGAAAATCCTTTTGTATATAAATAAAACTATGCTTTTATTAAAGCCCATATTGCCTACTCCTTTTCCTCTATACGCATGACAGAAACACCTTTTATGTCAGTAAACCGGCTGCCCCAGTTTGAAAATGGCGCTATTTTTGGGAAAAATACAGGGACAGAATAGATGACTTCGACTTTGACTGGGCTACCCGGATCTGTTCCGGCCGCGCTGACATTGACTTTCAGCCTGCCGGATAAATCCCAGCCCGGCAGATTGCCTCCGGCATAATTTTTTGCTGCCGCTACTGCCGCCTCAGCAGGATTAGCGGAAACTGTAGCGATCCTTGCTGCCTCATATGCAGCAGAATTTACTGCAATCTTTGCATTAAGGATGAATCCGAATTGGATTATCCCGGAAATCAGCAGGATGAGCACCGGAAAGATTATTGCAAGTTCAAGCAGGACATTTCCCGACTGGGAAATATAGCGCCCGGTATTTTTGCCTGTGCCCTGAGTCTTCACTTCCCGATATCCATTCCTGTATACATCCCGCTTTCCCCTTCAGATATCCTTATTAAAGACTGTTTACAATCGTGCTGAATACGCCCTGCAGCCTGTTTCCAAGAGACGTTACAACTGCTATGCAAACAATTACAACAAGGGCTATATAAAGAGCTATCTCAATTAATGTTGCTCCCCCATCCTTAAACAATGTATCCTTTATCCTGCTGGGAATCGCGCCCGGCATTCTTGTGTTTTTGTTCTTCATTTCTTCCCCTTCCAATCATGTTTTATAATTAACAAAATATTTTATTTTAAAATAATATTTATAATTAATATTTAAATTTAGTAATAAAACTGAAAAAAAATCACTTACCCTATCATCATTTTTATTTGCGGCAGAACAGGTATTAAAAACAGCGCAAGCATAGGTATGAAAATAAACATGAATATTACTATAATAAGGTTACTCTCAAGCTTTTCCGCCCTGATCTTTAAAAAATCCCTCTGATTATTCCTGTAAACCCTGGAAAGATCCTTAAGCACTTCACTGATAGGGTTTCCTATAATCTCTGACTGATATAGCACTTTTACAAAACTCCTGAATTCATAGCAGAAGGAGAGCCTGCCTGCGATATCATATGCCTCAGCCCTGCTGCACCCATCCAGCATCTTTGTATGGCAAAGTGAAAACAGTCCAGGTATCTCGCCCTTTAAGTTCCTGATTATATACATCATGGACTCATCAAGCGTTAGCCCTGCTTTAAGAAGTGAAGCCATCATATCAATTGTATCCGGAAGCTCACCAAGTATTTTTCTTGCTTTTTTTGCAATGCTTCCTTTAAGTATTTCTGCAGGCAGGAAGAACAGCACCAACCCCAGAAGCGCACAATAAAGAATAAGGTTTTCACCTGCAATAAACCCTGCGGCAAACAGGATTAAGAAAAAGCTTGCAGAAAGAATAAGCCTGAATTGAAACAGTTCTTCAGCATTTCTGATCCTTATGCCAAGAACCTTTACAAACCCTTTTGCCTCTACCAGTAACTTAAGGTTGTCTGTAAAGTCACTATTTGAAAGCTTGATTTGCATCAGCGCTCACCTTCTGTTATGTTTACAATCCTGTTTATGATTAAAAAACCCGTAATAAAGCTGGCAGCAGAATAAATGAGGACCCACAGGCCTGGCGGGGTTATGAGGCTTTGCCCGAAATCATTATTAAGCAATGATACGGTTCCAAGGACAATGACAGGTATAAGCATTATTACATAAGAAGAATAGCGCGGACCCGAACTCAATATCCTGATATAGTTTGCCAGGCTTTTTTTCTCCCTCAAGTAATCTATCTGGTCCTTTAAAAATCCAATAAGGTCAACGCCTTTTTCATTTGCAGCAACCAGCCCAGATATTACAAACCTTATTATCTTACTGTCGTTCCGTATTATCATATTTTCAAATGCAGAATTTAAGAGGACCCCCCGCCTTGTTTCATCCACCAAAATCTCAAATTCCTTTTTTAAAGGATAATCTGTCGACTGCATTGTTTTCAGGATGCCCTGTAAGATATTCGGGTTTGCATAAAGGTTGCCCGTAAGGTCTATTAAAAAACTTTCAAACTGGGATTCTTTCATGGCAATAAGCTTTCTTCTCCTGAGGTCCACAGTAATAAAAAAAATCAGTGCGATAACAGCAGTAACGATTACAAATATCAGGAGCCCATAATTTAAAAACAGGCATGCCATAAAAACAGAAGAAAAGACTATGGAGGCGCACATAAAAAAAACTGCGGGTTCTATCTCAAGATTATATTTTAAAAGCCATATTTTAAACATCCTGGAGGCATCAGTTCTTTTTGCCCAGCTTCTAGAAGCCGCGTTATAGAAATCATACCCGGAAACCCCGTAACTGCTGCCGCCAGGAATATTGCTGCCGGTTGCGCTGCTGCCGGTTGCACTGCTGCCGTATGACCTTTTCAGCCTTGCTAAGAGCCGGTCTTTTTTAAAGCCTGCATAAAGAGCAGCTGCGCTGAATAAATAAAGAAACCCTAAAAGGTAAAATAGCGATATCAATATAGGCGCTTTAATGAGTAATCCCCCCTGTCGTTGAGTTCGGCCCCCACGGCCATGATTTCCTTTATCTTCCTGTTCCTTATATTCATCTGGACATCTTTTTCCGGCTCCAGGAAAATGACAATATCTATTGCCCTTGAAACTATTTTCTTTACGATGCTGCTGCTTAAATTCGGCCTGTATTCCATTGCCAGCATTTCAATCCTTAGCAGCGCATCATATGAAGAATCTGCATGAATTGTGCTGAAGCTTCCGCGATGCCCGGTATTTAAAGCCTGCAGCATCTGGTATGCAGCCATATAATCCCGGACTTCTCCCACAATGATGCGGTCTGCTTTCATCCTCAATGTTTCAAAGAGAAGCTTCTCCTGGTTTATTTCAAAATCAACTTCCCTGGTTTTGGGTCTTGTTGTAAGCATACGCAGGTATCTGTGTCTGGAGAGTCTGATTTCCGGCAAATCCTGGATAAGGCTTATTATCTCATTTGCCGGGATAAGCCTGGCAAGGGAATTTAACAGTGTTGTCTTTCCTGAGCCCATCGACCCTGCAATGATTATGTTCTTGCTGCCGGCCACAAATTCGCGAAGCATATTTAAGGTATTGACTTCAAACATACCAAGCCCCATCAGGTCCTCCAGCTCAAAATCCCGGCAGTTAAAAACCCTTATGCTTATATATACCCTGTCTGAAACGGGCGGGATAACTATCGAGCACCTGCTTCCATCATAGAGATCGGTGTTTAAGAATGGCATTCTCTGGTCAACAGTCTTGCCTGAACCAAGTTTAATCCTGTCTATCAGCAGGTAGACATCATCGATGCTGTCAAATACTTCTCCGAGAAATGTTTTTATGCCATTTTGTATGATTATCATTTCAGTATCCTGGATGAAAATATCTGTTACGGTCCTGTCGGAAAGATACTTTTCCAGTATGCCCAGCCCGAAGATATCAGAGACCGCCTTCTCTATAAAGCTGTCCTCTATTTCCGGCATAATGCCCGGATACCGGTTTTTCAATATGTCTTCTGTCAGGAGGTAGATTTTTTCAGTATATCCCTGCCTGCCTGAAAAACTGCCGGCAAAGAATCCATTATCTTTTTTGATCCTTTCCTTTAAGAGCCCCATGAGTTCCTTTTCTGAAGATACCCCCGGGTCAAGCCTTTCCTTCAAACCCATTTTCAATTATCCTGCTGAGATGTTTATAGAATCCTGTCCTTGCTATTTTTTTTATGCCTGTCATACAAAAGGATTTATTAAAATGTTTATCATAAAGTATAAACCCGTTTACAGGCAGTCCGGTCATTTTGGCTACATCCCATACTTTTAAAAAATCCCTGATTCTTTTTTTATTGACAAGCAGTGAGATCTTATCTACCGGTATTGAAAAACTTTGGGTCAGCATTTCATTAAAGCTTAAGACCCTGTTAAAACTTTCTATTGAGTTGTCAGTTATAAGCAATATCCGGCTGGAAACTGAAAGCGCATCCAGCACAACGCCATTTAAGACAGACTGCGTATCTATAACTATATGCTGATATAAGCCCCCAAGATGATCCATCATATTGTAAAGTTGTCCTTTTTTAACTGATTCTGCAATCACCGGATTTTGTATCCCCTTCAAAATATCCAGGTTTTCACTTATTTTCTTTATGTATTTTTTACAGTTGCCCGGGAATCGCAATGCCATTTCAAGCGAATTTTCAGCCTCTATATCAAACAAAACCCCGAAGTCCCCGGGAGAGCTGTCAAGCTCAAGCAAAAGTGTCGGCTGCCCCATTTTCATGCTATAGTAACAACCAAGGGCTATTGCTACTGAAGTCTTTCCTGCCCCGCCTTTATTTGAAATCACAGAGATTATGTTTATATGGTCAAACCTGTTTTCTTTCAGAGCTTCTCCAAAAAAATCTTATAATCGTCTTCTTTAGTTATACGTGAGATAACAGGAGCTTCATTAAGGTCGCATTTTATCATCAGGCATGGACTGCTCTTGCTGTCCGGGGAAAGGAAGTTGTCCTGGCTGTTTTCTGCCTCAATTATATCAATTACCTCAAGGTCCCTTATCACTATCTGTCCGTCGATCAAAAGTATGTTTTCTGATATTGTGTAGCTGTCAGGCTCGGTTAAGCCGCCAGTTGAATACTGGATGCCGGCCTGGTTGCCCGGGTTGCTGCCGGCTATATTTCCTGACAGGTTATTTGAATTAATCCCTTCAGGACCCGGATTTGCCAATGACGAATAACCCCGTTCTTCTTTCTGTGTTGAAACTATGGAGATGCGGTTTCCTGCCTTTATGGCATCTACCAGCGGTTCGGGATATGAAATACTTATTGCAATAAGTATTTCGCCTTGGGACAGTTTATCTAGTTTACTGCTTCCTGCTGCGCTCTCAGTAAAAATGTTTTCGGTTATTGGATCTCCGGGCTGTCTTTGGACAACAGCAATGCGCCCTACGACATCTTCCTGGTCAGTCTTATAGCCTTCCGGAAGCGAACCCACATAATATTGCAGGACAGTTATATCTCCGGGGCCTATTTTCTGTCCTTTTTCAATATTTGTACTGGCTGCAATAATGCTTATTTTTTCAAAATAATTATTAAGAAGAAAATAAGTCCCCACTCCCAGAATCATTGCTCCGATTACAGCAAGGATAATATATTTTTTTCCGGATAAAGACACTGCTTTTACCTTCTCTTTCTATACTATTATGATGGTTAGATTGAACATTGCTTTTTTATTCATAGGCCAGCTTTTCCAGGACTTTTGCAGCAAACGCATTAACCTCTTTCAACTTCGATAAATCAAGTCCTGTAAAGCTGGTCCTATCTGCCAGCGCCTCGCATTCATTAATACTTAGAACCTCCTTGAGGCCCAGGAAATCCCTGAATCCATTCCTGGCAAAAGCCGCAGCATTTCCATTCCTTGTCCTGTTCATTACAAGTATTTTCTCGACATCACTGTAAATGAACCTGTTGGTAATGCTTGCAAGTCTTCCTATACTGCCTGTAGTAAAATCTGACACAAGTATAACCAAATCAGCCATGTCAAGGACTCCCAGGAAAATATCATTTATATTATTCGGCATATCAAAAATAATCAGGTGATACTTCTTTCTTGCAACATCCACCAGGCTATATATATCCTGCAGATCAAGCTTTTTTGTAAGCTCATACGATGGAGGAGCCTGCACAATGTCAAAATAACCTTTAAAGCTGATTATTGAATTATCCATTGCGTCCCTGTTATATCCCTCCGTAAATACCGTCATGTTAGGTGTCCTGGGCATTTCCAGGTAATATCCCAGGTCGCTTCCGCCCTCAGAAAAATTCATGTCAATAAGAAGGGTCTTAAGCTTCCTTAGCTGGTATGCAAGAAGTACCGAAAGTATAGTGCTTCCAACCCCGCCTTTTGCCTTTATGAATACAAGGATTTTTTGCTTTATGGCAATATAATTACTGTTATTGACAGTCTCTACAGGGTCCATGTTGTATACTTCTGACTTCAGGCGCTGTGAACCAGGAAGTTTCTCGCCCCAGAAATCCTCTTCAGTTAAACCTGATCGAACCGTCTCTCTTACAGGTTCCTGCGCTATCTCTACTTCTTCCTTTGGCCCGCTGCTTTTTTCCATTTCCAGCTCCTTAAATAAGTCCTCATAGGCATCCTCACATGAATTTTCCCCTGATTTTTCATTTGCGTCCTTACCAGTATACCCGGCCCTGTTTTCAGCTTTCAGTAATCTGTTATTTTCAGTAAAAACCTTTTTAAAAAAACTTTTTACTGCTTTTTTAGCATTTGCATTACTCGATGATTTGATTACCTTTGCAGAATATTCGCTTTGAAGTATGTCCTTTACCTCGCAGGCGTCAACCGGATATTTTAAATCCAAACCCATGACAAATACCTTTGCCATCTTTTTCTCTGCCTTGCGCCTTATGCTCTCGATGTCTGCGATTCTTTTGCTGAGCAATAAAACATCTATCTTTTCATAATCAAGGATGAAACTGACAGCAAATTCACTGCTAAGGTTTAGGAGGTTGAATTCTTTTTGCAAAGCGCCAAGAGCCTCAAAAGTCTGCCAGTCTGTATCTGCTACTATCACATTAAAATCAGGAGCATTACCCTTACCGCCAGGACTGTCTGTATTTTTTGAAAACTCTATGTTGCCCATGCTGAAATCTTTTAAATCCTTATGAATCTTAAAATTTCAATGATTTCTAAATACTAAAACTAAAGATGATATTTAATGTAACTTTAACTATTTTATTTATATATTATTTAATAGTATCTTATATAAATATTATACTTTAGTAATATATTGCAAAGGATAATCAAAAACAAAAAATATGTCAAGTAATTAATATTAAAAATTAATATTAATTTATAGTTTTTAATTGCAGGTTTTTAAGGTTTGATTAAAGTTATATTTTTTGCGGTCTTTAAGTGGTTATTTGAAATTTAAGGCAGCCGTTTATCTTTTAAATTGCCTATTTTATCTTCTTCAGGATTATCTCATTTACAAGTTTAGGATTTGCCTTGCCTTTGGTACTGGCCATTACCTGCCCCACAAGGAAGCCTATTGCTTTTTCTTTGCCGCTCCTGAGCTGCTCCACAGGGCCCGGGTTTTGTAAAATAACGCTATCTATTACAGCTTCAAGCTGGCTTTCATCGCTTATCTGCTCCAGTCCCCTTTTAGATATGATACTTCCAGGGTCTTTTCCGCTGTAAAACATCTCTTCAAAAACTGATTTTGCAATCTTTGAGCTTATTTTACCGCTGTCTATCATCTCAAGCATTTTTACAAGGTTTTTAGGAGTAATTCTGCTTTCGCCGATATTCCTGCCTTCTTTATTTAAAAGCGCGGAAAAATCACCCATAAGCCAGTTTGCCACAGTTTTTGCATTTCCATATCCAGTCATGCATTCCTCAAAATATGCAGCATACTTCCGTTCAAAGCTTAAAAACCTGGCATCATAAACTGAAAGGCCAAATTGCCTGCTGTATCTTTTTGCTTTTGCATCCGGAAGTTCAGGAATCTCTGCCCTGATTGAGCTAACCTGTTTTTCGTCCAGGTACATCGGTACAAGATCCGGCTCCGGAAAATACCGGTAATCATGCGCTTCCTCTTTTGTGCGCAGGGCTTTTGTGGAATCGGTAATATTATCATAGTGCCTTGTCTGCTGGATTACTTTCTGCCCCGACTTAAGCAGGTCCACCTGGCGCAGCACCTCATATTCAAGTCCCCTCTGTAAAAACCGGAAGGAGTTGAGGTTTTTTATTTCAGTCTTTGTACCCATTTTATCTGTACCGCTTAGTCTTACTGAAACATTTGCATCACAACGCAGACTGCCCTCCTCCATGCTGCAATCGCTGATATCAAGGTATAAAAGCAGGTTTCTAAGATTTATCATGTATTCTTTTGCTTCAGATGGTGACTTTATATCAGGTTCCGTGACAATCTCTATCAAGGGTGTGCCTGCACGGTTAAAATCAACAATACTTGCTGCAGATTCGCTTATCCTGCCTGTTGAGCCCGTATGTATGAGTTTTCCTGTATCTTCCTCAAGGTGGACCCTTGTAATGCCTATGCGCCTTACATAGCCGCCCATATCCACATCAAGATAACCTTCGCTTCCAATCGGCAGGTCATACTGTGATATCTGGTAATTCTTCGGCATATCGGGATAAAAATAATTCTTCCTGTGAAAGACCGTATATTCGTTTATCCTGCAGTTTAATGCAAGAGCCGCCTTGATTGCATATCGTATTGCCTTGCCGTTTATTACCGGCAGTGAACCCGGGTGTCCAAGGCAGACAGGACATGTTAGCGAATTCGGTTCGGCGCCAAATGAAAGACCGCATCCGCAAAACATCTTCGTTTGCGTTGAAAGCTCGACGTGCGTTTCAAGACCTATGTCTGTCTCGTATCCTGAACCGGCGCTTTCGCCGCTGGCCCCGCTATCTTTTTTTGTACTGTTTTCTTTTTCCATAATTTATTTATTAAAAGTCCCGATAATATTGCCCGGATTTTTAGCCATCACTCATATAAATTGATAGGGTGGCTGTTAAAACCTATTGCTTTCTCAAGCGTATAAGCTACCCTGAAGATATTGTCCTCACGCAAAGTATCGGCGATTATCTGCAGCCCTATAGGAAGCCTTTGGCTTGAAAGACCTGCAGGTATTGAGATTGCAGGAAGCCCCGAAAGATTAACCGGGATCGTACAGATATCAGACATGTACATCTTAAGCGGGTCGTCTGCCTTCTCGCCTATCTTGAAAGCAGTCGAAGGAGATGTCGGCGAGATGAGTACGTCATATTTTTTAAAAGCCCGGTTAAAATCATTATTAATAAGGGTCCTGACCCTCTGCGCTTTTTCGTAATATGCATCATAATAACCGGCTGATAAGCTATACGTGCCTATCATAATCCGCCTTTTTACTTCGGGCCCGAAACCCTGGGCCCTGCTTTTTTTATACATCCCGCGCAAAGTTGCCGCATCCCTGTTCCTGTAACCATACCTGACCCCGTCAAACCGCGAAAGATTGGAGCTTGCCTCTGATGGGGCAATAATGTAATAGACGCTCAGCGCATACTCAAGGCTCGGAAGCGATATCTCCCCGATAAAGGCCCCAGCATCTTCAGCTAATTTAAGCGCCCTGTTTACTGCTGCCCTCACTTCGTCATCGACTTCAGCCGCCATCAGCTCTTTAGGGACACCTATTTTTAAGCCTTTCATATCGTCAACCAGGTATTTTGTATAATCCAGGCTTCCATTTTTAACAGAACTTATCGAAGTCGAATCCTGCTCGTCCCACCCGCAGATAATATTAAGAAGGCTTGCGCTGTCTTCCACATCCCTGCTAAATGGTCCTATCTGGTCAAGCGATGAAGCAAATGCTATTAGACCGTATCTTGATACCAGGCCATAAGTAGGTTTTAGGCCGACAACACCGCAAAGCGATGCTGGCTGCCTTATGGAGCCCCCGGTATCTGAGCCAAGAGAGCAGATAGCTGTCCCCGCAGCAACAGTTGCGGCAGGACCTCCGCTCGAGCCTCCCGGAACCCTTTCCAAATCCCACGGATTTTTAACAGGGCCGAAGTATGAATTCTCGTTTGATGAACCCATTGCGAACTCATCCATGTTTGCTTTACCGGTAAGTATATATCCTGCGTTTTTAAGCCGCCTTATAACGGTTGCATCATATACCGGGATATAATTTGAAAGTATCCTTGACGCGCAGGTGGTGGTAATACCTTTTGTGCATATATTATCCTTGATTGCTACAGGTATGCCCGAAAAACCGGAAAGGATGTTGTCCTGGCCGGAATTAAAACCACTGTCAAAATCTGCTGCACTTTTTAACATGCCTTCCTTTTCCACGCGAAGGTATGCATTCATTTTTGCTTCGACTTTATCTATGGCGGAAAGAAGGGCAGAAACGATGTCAGTTGCAGATACCTGCCTTTCCTGAAGCATCTTATTTAATTTATGAGCCGGTAAAAAGTTTAGCGGCAATTCCATAAAGATATACCTTAACCTGGAGAATGGTTTTTAAATATGTTTAATCTATCTTTGGCACAAGAAAGCCGCCATCCCTCTCCTCAGGAGCATTTGAAAGGGCTTCCTTTGAGCTTAAAGACTGTTTTTTTAAATCTTCCCTGTAAACATTGCTTATATTAAGCATATGGGAGGTTGGCTCCACATTTGATGTGTCAACCTGGCTGATTTTAGCAACATGACCGAGTATCCTGTCAAGCTGTGAAGTCATCTTTTCCATTTCGGAATCATCAAATTCCAGCTCTGCAAGCTTTGCCACATGCCTGACATCATCTTTTGAAATAAAACTCATAATTAAATCCTTGAGAAAAATGTTTTTAAAATAATATGACTTCCACTGCTTCTTGCTACGACCCACCCAAACTTTTTAAAGATTTTTATGACATCTTTTTTAATACTTTTTAATTATTATAAATTATTATCTTTTTAATTCCCATATACCGGAAAACTATTTGCCAGATGGAAAACTAAACTTTGGCAGCAATACATAATATGGTAAAAACTCGACATTTTTCCCGATATTCTGTCGAGATTTTATTTATTTCTACAGATTTTAATACATCTTCACAAACTGGATCCTTCCCAGCAGCAACAGTATCAGGATAAGATTATATGCAGCATGTAAAAATATTGCAGTAAATATCGATTTTGTCTTTTCAAAGAGATAGGCAAGAATCCATCCTATTATCATTATGGGTAAGAAGCTGTAAATTTCAAGATGAGCCAGCGCAAAAAGTAAAGATGACAGGAAAATGCCTATCGCCACCCCGAAACTTTTCTTGAATGCCGGGTATAAAAACCCCCTGAAATATACCTCCTCGCAAAATGGAGCAATAACAGCAGTCACAACAATAAGGATATTTCCGGAGATATTGCCGTTGCTTACAAGCTCATCAATCTTGCTCGGCGGCGCATCTATTCCGAATACTGATTTTAACACCAGCACATATACAAAACTTACAATAAAAATAAGTATAAGTGACAGGAATGTATACCATATGGTCTTTAAAATGCTGTAATAGCGAAATCCCAGGTCCCTTAAAGTGGACCTGCGCCAGTATATTGCGAAAAACCATACCACTGCAAGCATGAGCAGGACCTGTATGCCGTAAAAGATTGTAAAAGTGAGGCTGTCTATGTTTGCAATATTAAGGTTAATAAGCTGCTTGACATTTAAGACGCTTATAAGCTTTGCAGTCCCGAAATAAATACCTACAAGCACTGCTATGAGAAATATTATTGAAATGAGCGCATCCAGCCAGTTCCACTTTATATTAGGCTCATCTTTAACGGGGCTTTTTTCAACCTGATGGTTATCCGGTTTATTTTTTATTTCAGGCATAAAAAAATATACATATAATCATTTTTTATGACTATTATACCTGCATATTCAATAATTAGAACGCTAATATTTTAAAAATCATAAAAGGCATTAATTTTAATTATCAATTACTTCCATGTACTACTTTATGATTAATGTGATTTGAATGTGATTTTATTTTACTTCTATAATAAATAAGTTATAATAATTATAACGTACGTTTTAAAGTACTTTATAAATCACTTTTAAATGTAAAATTAATTTATTGAGGAAGCATTATAAAGATGGAAAAAATAATCGGCATTACTGAGGCAAGAACAAATATTAAAAACCTGGTGGATAAAGTTTCTGAGCAGAATGAGACTTTTATTATTTCAAGGGACAGTAAGCCCCAGGCTGTAATAATTTCTTACAATGAATATGTCAGAAACATGAAAATAATAGAAGAAAACAGGAAATTGCGGTTTGATAAAACACTGGAAGAAGCGAGGGACCAGTTTTCACGATGGCTAAAAAAAAGAGGATACGATATCGAAGAACTTTCAGAGGAGGAAGTTGAAAGGATAATATCAGGTGAATAAAAAAACAGTTATTATACTTGATACAAATATATTCATTTCAGCTGTTTTATATAAAGGTACCCCCCTTAAAATACTCCAGCTTTGCATATCAGAGGAAAAAATAGAAATTGCTATTTCCCCAGAACTACTTGCAGAGCTAATAGCTAAATTAAAGTATAAATTCGGGTTAAAAAACCAGACTCTTGAAAGCCTAAAAAATATGCTGGAAAACAGTGTGTCAAACTTTTTGCCTGAATATACAACCAAAATCTGCAGGGATGATTCCGATAACAAAATCATTGACCTTGCAATCTATGCAAATGCAGGTTTTATTATTACTGGCGATAAGGACCTTCTTGAACTCAAGAATTATAAAGGGATTAAAATCATTACAGCTTCTGAATTCCTTGAGAAATATAGTATTTGAAACAGGATTATATTTACTGAAATATTAATTCTCTATCTTGACCCATGAGTGCCAGACTTTAACCTTTAAATATCTTTTTTAGCCTATAAGTCTTTTAAACTCTTCCTCGCTCATGACCCTGATTCCCAGCTTTAGCGCATTGTCAAGCTTGCTGCCCGGGTCCTCCCCAGCAAGAACCACGTCAGTGGCGCGGCTGACAGCCGAAGATATCCTACCCCCAAATTTTTCTATTATCTGGCGGGCCTGGTCTCGGGTAAATGAAGACAGCTTACCGGTAAGTACA
>CAYGYY010000002.1:0-52713 GCA_964354265.1 uncultured Actinomycetota bacterium | reverse complement strand
TTGATAAAAAAATACCTTACATAGTGACAGTACACGGGAGTGCCCTTAATTTCAGTGTAAGAAAATCAGAATTTCTTCACAGCTTTGCATTAGAGGGGCTGACCAGTTCAAAGTTAGTGACATGTGTCTCTGAATACAATGCAAGAGAGCTGACAAAATATTTTATCTCAAAGGGCGATAAATTAGAAAAGAAAATAAAGGTGCTGCCGGTAGGCATAGATATAAACAAATTTAATATCTATAGTTTTAAAGACGAATCAGATAAAAAAAATAACATCCTTACACTTACAGGCCTCCTAAGTGAAAAAATAAAGCTAAAAGATAAAGGTCTTGATACATGCAGTAAAAAGGCGCTAAATGCTTATCTGGACTCATTATCTGGTATTGTCCCGGATGAAAATTTAATTAATGAATATTTTAATGCACACTACAACTCATACGATGCCTATTGTCCCGACAAGGATATCAAAGATATTATAGCCGGCATAGATTTTATAAAAAAAGACATTATACTTTTTACAGGTAAATATCTATGGACAAAAGGTTGCCAGACTCTTATTAGCGCTCTTCCATATATTTTTAAAAGGTCTGCTGATACAGAGGTAATATTTATAGGTTTTGGTCAGTCAAGAGCTATTTTTGAATCATTGCTTTATTGCCTGTCAAAGGGTTATAAGGATCTTTATTTATTTCTTATTCAAAGACATTTTAAAATAGATCCTGGGTCTAGGGCCGATACTCCTGAGATTACAAAGAAGTTTCTTGAAAAGCTGGAAAAAAAGGGTGCCCTTGATGATTTTTTTAAAAAGGCAAAAGAACTGGATTTTTACGACAGGGTTCATTTTACAGGGATAATGTCTCATGACGAATTGAAGTATATGATGCCTCTGGCTGATGTATTTGTAGCGCCTTCTATCTTTACTGAGGCTTTTGGTTCTGTAGCTTCCGAAGCGCTGGCCTGCGGAGTTTTACCTGTGATAACTTATGATTATGGCTTTAAGGAAGTCCATAATAATATCTATAAAAAACTGGATGAGGAAAGCCTGAATAAATTACCATTGCTAAGACTGAACGAAGATTTTATAGATAATCTTGTAAAAAACATAATCGCCATACTGGATTTTCATAAAAGAAAGGACAGTGACTTCAGGTCTAAATGCCACAATATAGCAGGCAGTTCCTATTCCTGGGCAGGAATAACCTCAGAATTTGAAAATTTATACAGATACTATTTGAGTAATAATTTCGGACAAAGCTTTATTTGATCTTATTTACTTATCTTTTTTTACACTTTGCATTTTACTTATCCCCCAGAAAAGTACTCCAAGACCTGCAAGAAAAGCGCCGATACCAATAGGTCCTGTCCAGTAAAGAGCAAGCCACATATCCATTTTCTTCCTCCCCCACTTTAATAAGATTTCAAAATTATCATTTTTTATTCTTTATCGCCAACTGCCTGGTATTCATATTATTATAATACAAAAGTATAAATTTTCATTAAACTTCTTTTTCTGCCGATAGTATCATTAAGCCAGGTCATTTTAAGCCTCATAAGAGTGCCTATTGATAAAAAATTATGCAAAGCTTATGTCTTTATGTTTTGCAAATTCTTTCAAGATGCCGTCCCATATCTCCATGGAACTGCCCTGTATATTACCAGGGGCGCAAATATACCTTAGAGTGAGCTGAAGTCCAAATTCTACTGCTTTTACATATACAACAGGTTCCAGACTGGAATATTTTTGTGTAAAATCCCGGTACTGCTTTTTTAACTTCTTCTCTTCTGAAGAACTTAATTTAATGGTTTCTTTATTAAGTACTGCAATGACTATTTCCTGGGCTTTTTGCCAGTTGCTCCCAAAAGAAAGCCTGATGTTGATTTCATTCCATATATAATCGATCATTTTATTATAATTTGCTATTGAGGTGGTAAATACTTTACCATTTGGGACATCTATTATTCTTCCGGTTTTAATATCAGTCTCGGCCCAGTTGCCAAAATTACCTATCTCCATCAACTTAAAAGAAAATAATTCTATCTGCACTACATTGCCCCTTGGCCCTCCAAATTCGCCTATCTGTATTCTATTACCGATTTTAAAAGGTTGTGCTATTTTAATATAGATCCAGCCGGCGATGTTTAGAATTGGCTCTTTTAATGTGATTAATAGGCCCAGCACTATAAACAGCATAAAAAAAATCAGGAACTGAAGCTGCTGGAACCAGATAGTAAGTATTGCAACTGCGCCTATAAAATAGACAATATATACAGATATTCTTCTCCATTTTCGGTATGTCTCAAGGTCATCGAATTTTCGTGAGATATACCTGAGAACCAGTCGCCTTGTGAGCCATAGAGCAAAAATAACAATAATAGTGCTGATAAAATTTGCCAGGTTATTTTCTGTATAAGTTGTAAGGCTTGAATAATCAAAATTCATGCTTATTTTCCATTAAAATTTAATTTATATTAATATTAAACCTATTATTTTTTTACTGTTTTGTTCTCATTGATAAATCCGTTATGAATTATATTATAAAAAAGCAAAAAAATGGATGATTTATAAATAGTCGAAATTTTTTACCCTGGCAGCCGACTACTTCAATAGCAAATTTATACAAAAGCATATAAAATGATTTTTATGGTTATTGCTCTGTATAATTGGTCAATGGAGCAAAGAACATATTTTTTAATACTTATGATTTTAAGTTATCTATTCTATTTGGTTCAGGAGGCAAAGTGAAAATTGACTTAACAAACAAGACTGCTGTTGTCACGGGCGGCACAGGGGAGCTTGGCCGTACAATGATTCGTTCTTTGGCAGAATGTGGGGCAAATGTTGCGATCTGTTATTATAACAAAAAAGATTTCGCAACTGAATTAAAAAATGAAATCGAAAAGAAATACCATGTAAAGTCCATTGCTGTTTTGACAGATGTCACAAGACCGGATTCAATCATAAAAATGAAAAATGAAGTCTTACAAAGCCTGGGGATTACAGATATCATTGTAAACAATGCAGTCATTCAACTTGATGAATGGACAAGTGTTTTAGAGCAAGCGCCGCAAGATTATGAAAGCCAGTTTAACTCAAGCGTAATGCAAAATGTTTATATGGCAAAAGCATTTGTACCCGATATGATAAAACAAAACTATGGCAGAGTCATCGGCATCAATACTGAATGTGCAATGCAGAATTTTATAACACAGTCTGCTTATGTATCTGGAAAACGCGGTATGGATGGCGTATTACGCGTTTTAGCAAAAGAGGTTGGCCAATATAACATTACTGTCAATCAAGTTGCTCCGGGATGGACAATCAGTGATGAATGCCGCTATACTGATGGAAGTGAGAAAAATACAAATCAGGATTTTCCGTATATTGAAAGAGTCCCCATGCAAAGAAGAGGAACAGATATCGAAGTTGCTAATGCAGTATGCTTTCTAGCCTCGGATCTGGCAGGATTTATTTCCGGCGTGTATCTACCTGTATGCGGCGGGAATGTAATGCCTTGTATTTAGAAGAAAATATAAAATATTAGGAAAGAGGCTTTTATTGTGTGCGCTACCTTTAAACTTTAAGAATGCAGATGGCAGCCCGGTCAGAGCAGTTGCAATTGAATTTTAGGTATTAAAGTATTGACGGCATTTTATGGCCTTGATTATAAATCTGCTTTGCCCCTGTCTTTAAAAAGTCTGTTTTTGACAAAAACTACATCGAGATAATTGACACCCAGTTCAGCTGCAACGCTTTTGCACTTTGCCTTAAGCAGAAAATAGACCGGCGCAGTTACCTCACTTAAAGTCTCAAAATTACCCTGGCCTTTACTAATAATTAAATCAGCACTATAAAATGTATCCAGAAAACCATCTGAAACATATTTTATACTGTTCCCTATTTTATTGTGCCCTGCTTCTATAATTTCAGCTATTTTATCCAATCCTGCCTCAAGCGCGTCCTCCAGATTTGCATCATTGATAATAGGACCGGATTTGACAGATACAGTGACTTTTTTACCCATATGCACAAGCTCTTCAATAAAAACCCTGTCAAATATTATTTCACCGGCATTATCCGCTATGTAAAGGACATTTTTAGCATTTTTTAATCTTATTGCAAAATCATTGAAATCATCAATCGCAAGAGGTATTTCAACAATATTTTTTAGAATCCTGCTGAAATCCAGCTGATCCTTGTGATTATGGCTTATGCCTAAATCTATTACATTGCCGGCAATTGCTATTTTTGCTGCACAATACAACCTGTTTTGTGATGAATTTAAGATTTTCTTAAGATCTTGATAGGAATCAATGGCTAATTTATTATGATCACGTTTATAATGATAATATGGATCTTTTATGCCCGTATGCTTTGTAATAATCTCATATGCGATATCTGTATTTTCGGAAGGACTGAGTTCATAATCAGCAGATTTAAGCTTTTCAAGCAACTCAGAAACAACTATTCTTTTTAAATCAAAATCAGCTTTGCATAGATCTAAAGTTATTATCGCCTGCGTTAATATGCATGGGATACACTCAAAATATGTTTTCAATAATTGCTCCTGCAGTTATGCTGTCTTATTTAAAACCCGTTATAGTATAAAAATATTCATTAAGATAAGCTAAAGCAATATTATTAAACCCGGACAGTTTTAGTTTGTCAGCAAGTAAATCAGGTTCTAACCTGTGGTCTATTACGGGTCCAATGTCGCTTTTTATTTTTTTCCATTCTATAATAGCGATTTTACCTTTATTTGCCATAATTCTTTTTATCTCCTATACCGCAACCAATATCAGCAAGGATGTCGCCTTTTTTTAGTCCAAGCGCAGTAATGGTTTCTTTTGCAGGGAATTATTTTGCACATATCTTATTCAACCTTCAGCACAAGGCCTTTTAAATACTCCCCCTCAGGATGATATATGCTGACCGGATGGTCGCCAGGCTGGCTTAACTGATAGATTATTTTTAAATCCCTTTTTACGGCAAGTGACGAACGGAACAAGGTTGTCCTGAAAGCATCCTTTGAGACTGACTGTGAACATGAAAAAGTAAATAAGATACCTCCGCGCGATATTTTCTTGAGAGCCATTTCATTTAGCCTCTCGTATCCTCTCAGGCCCTGTTTTAGCGTGTCGATATGTTTGGAAAATGCTGGAGGATCAAGGATTATGACATCATATGTATCAGTTGTAGCGGCAAGGAATTTAAAAACATCTTCACAAAACGATTCATGGCGGAATATGCTTCCAAAATTTAGCGCAAGATTTTTTCCTGCAAGATCCAGTGAACCAGCAGAGCTGTCAACACTATGAACAACAGAAGCATCTCCACCAATAGCATAAACTGTAAAACCTCCGGTATAGGAGAAAGCATTAAGCACCTTCTTACCTGTACAGAACCTTTCCAGGAGCTTCCTGTTCTCCCGCTGGTCAATAAAAAAACCTGTTTTCTGTCCTCCTTCAATATCGACAAGAAATTTATATCCATATTCAGATACAATAATATTATTATGCTCAGGCGGGCTCCCATAAATAAAACCATTCTGCGCTTCTATTCCTGCTTTAAACGGTAATGTATCGCTGCTTTTATTATAAACAGACTTCAATAAGATTATGCCTGGATTTTTTTGCCCTGTGGTTTTTTTATCATCCAGGTCTCTTTCAAAAAGCTCTACAAGGATGTCCCTGAATAACTCCGCATTGAAATACATACCGGCAGAATGCGCCTGCATTACGAATATGCCATTATAATAATCGACTATAAGACCCGGCATCCCGTCTCCTTCAGCGTTTACCAGCCTGAAGACATCGCAATACCCGGTAATGCCAAGCCTGCAGCGCAGTGAAAAAGCTTCCTGGAATTTTTCCTTCCAGAACTGGCCGTTTGCTTCAGTCCTTACAAATGAAAATATCCTTACTGAAATTGAGCTTGGCTGGTAATGGCCTGTTGCCAGATATACCCCATTGAAGTCATATACTTCTACAACATCACCCTCCCTTACAGGATTATCAATACGGCTGATGGCACCTGAAAAAACCCAGGGGTGCCGCCTTGCCAGCGATTTCTCTTTGCCTTTTTTCAATATTATTTTAGGAAACATAACTTTAGATTTTAGCATATTAAAATGATAAAATACCGCAAATAAGATATTTTTTGAGAAGCTATGGAACTTAAAAAAAATATTTGTAGAAATGAGACCTCTCTTTGGCTTGCAACTACACCGGTTACAGACTTTGAACCCCTTCAGGAAAACGGGCAAATAGAAGTAGACGTTGCTGTCGTTGGCGCTGGCATTGCAGGGATAACAACTGCGCTTCTCTTAAAAAATGAGGGATTGACTGTTGCCCTTATTGATGCAGAAAGGGTAGCAACTGGTGTTTCCGGATATACTACTGGAAAGATAACGGCACAACATATCCTGATATATAGCTACCTGATGGAAAAATTCGGATATAAACTTGCAAAACAGTACGCTGATGCAAATATTGCCGCAATTTCAATGATAAAAGAGCTTATAAGAGTTTATAATATCGAGTGTGATTTCTTCAACAAGACAGCTTTTACCTATGCAGAGACTGATGAAACGCTAAAGGAAGTCCACAATGAAGTCAAAACTTCAAAGAGGTTGGGGCTTCCGGCATATTTTACCCGCGATGTACCCATACCTATCCCAGCAAAAGGCGCTGTCTGTTTTTCTGGCCAGGGACAATTCCACCCCAGGAAATATCTTTTGGCACTGGTTAAAGAAATCCCCGGAAACGGCAGTTATATTTTTGAAAAAACGAGAGCTATGGACTTGAAAGAAGGGTCTCCCTGCAGGCTTTATACTAACAGGGGAGAAGTCTTAGCTAAAGATATCGTAATTTCAACTCACTTTCCATTTTATGATAAGCCAGGCCAATATTATGACAGGATGAAAGCCGGCAGGATATATACTTTTGCAATGAAGCTTAACACGCCATTTCCGGATGGTGTTTTTATAAGCGCTGAAAAAGATATTTACTCCTTCAGGTCACAACCTTATAAAAATGGTGAGCTGATAATTGCAGGGGGGCAGGAACATCTAACAGGCATCGTTGAAGATACCATGGCAAGGGTTTCACTTTTGTATGATTATGTTAAGCAATTCTTTGAAATTGATTATATTGAATTTTGCTGGTCATCACAGGATAACAATACTGTAGATATGGTTCCATATATAGGCAAATATCTTCCGGATTCAAGGCATATTTATATTACAACAGGATTCAATGGCTGGGGAATGACTCATGGGACCATTTCAGCTATGGTACTGAGGGATATGATAACAGAAAAAATCAGTCCCTGGCAGGATGTATATGACCCATCAAGGTTCAAGTTATCCATCAGTAAGGAATCATCTTCCAGCTCAAAAGCTGAAAGCAGAAAAGCCGTCCGGGAATTTGTAATAAATAAACCGGAAAGCTACTTATCTGATATGAATAATGGTGAAGGCAGGATTATTGAAATTGAAGGAAACAAGGTAGCGCTATATAAGACTCCTGAGGGGGGAGGCATATTTTTAAACCCTGCATGTCCTCACATGAATTGTCTTGTAAGATTTAACGCTGCTGAAAAATCATGGGATTGTCCATGCCATGGTTCAAGATTTGATTCTCTCGGAAAAGTATTCAACAGTCCTGCAGTTGAAGACTTGCCAGTGCTGCTTGAATATAAAAAAATTAAATAAAAGGAATCCCTTTTTTTCTTGTATTTCTCCAAAATATCCACTAAAAATTTACACACATAATTCAGTCCTGTCTCCGGATTTAGTTTTATTTTTATTCAAGTTTTTGCTCTGTTTCTTCCAGTTTTTTCTCTGCTGCTTCAAGCTTTTGCTCCACTTCTTTCAGTTTTTTCTCTGCTGCTTCAAGCTTACTCCCTACGCTCTCTTCAGGTTTTGGCTCTTCTTTTGCTTCTTCCTCTTCTTCATGGGCTTCTCCATAATTGAGATACCTTTTTGCAATGGGATCATTTATCCTTTTCCAGAGTATGGCACCAAAAATCGTTCCAACCGGGAAAAGTATCACCATTGCTACTACCAGTCCTGCCCTGCCTACCGGAACAGCCCATCCTTTCCTTATATACAATCCAACAAGTGCAACAACATATAATGCCAGGAACATCCATGTTACGTCAGGTGATGGAAGTCCTATTGCAATCGGGCCCAATGTTAAGTCTTTGGCCCAGCCACCAAAGCTTATAAATGAAAGTAATCCTACTGCAATAATGCCGCCCACTACCCAGAAGAAAATATTTACACCGCCTAAAACTTTCTTGCCTTCTTCCAATTGTTCCTTTGTAAGTTCTGCCATCTCATCCTCCTTTTTAATTATTTTTTAAATTCTTTTTAGCTTACTCAATCAACACTCTTTATTTTCCCGCCTCCTGAAATATTCTGGGCCACCTCCGGATTACCTTTATATTCAATGCTTCCAATGCCGCTCATCCTTATATCAAGCGTATCAGATGCGTTTAATTCTGCTTTGCCTAAACCGGTTATATTTATCCTGCAATCGCTGCTTTCCAGATTGAAAGCTCCATAAGAACCAGCACCTGATATTGTTATGTCCTGGGTCTGTACCTCACCCGACATTACAATCTTACCTGCACCTGAGATATCTACCCGTAACTCTTCAGCAGCAAGTTGCATTTCCATGTTTCCGAGCCCGCTTGATAGTATCGTCAAGTCCTGGGTTATTAATTGTTCACATTTTACATTTCCGGCTCCTGATATTTTGAGTTCTCTAAGGTCTTTAACCGTCAGGTAATAATTAATCGATTTTGTTGGTATCACATTGACTAACCTATCCTTAAAACCTATTGATAATGTATTACCCTGTGTGGAAACCTTAAGATTATCAATGACATTGTTTTCTGCTTCCACTTTTAATGATTCTGTATCTCCCTGGGTTATATAGATGTTTCCTATTCCTGAAAACTCCAGGGTATTAAAATCCGAGACTTCGAATTCTTTAGTCTCGATTTGCCCTGAGCCTTTTATATCATTTACTCTTATTGTAATGCATGAGCTAAGTGAAAATGTAAGAATAATAACCACTACAATTGCAGCTGTAATAAAGATCGGCTTTGCAAAATTATTTTTTCTCTTTGTTTTCATTTTTTTCTTCTTTCACTATATTCTCTAAAATTGATAATCAAATAGATATTGGTCCAAATATTTTTTTGTTTCACCGTTTATATGGCCTAATTATTTTTTAGGCTACCTCCTGACGATATGTTTGACGTTACCTGCGGTGAGCCGGAATATTCTACACTGCCTCCGCTTGAGATATCTACATCAAGGCTATCGCTTACCATAATTTTAGCTTGTGCACCGCTTGAAACATCTAACTCTGCATTCATGCTTGTAAGGTCTTCAGCATTGTAGGTCACCCCGCTTGAAAGGTCTACGTTCTGGCTCTGTGTCTCTCCTGATACTTCCAACTGTGAGCCGCTTGAAAGACCGACATCAAGACTCCTGGTGCTGACAATGAATTCACCATTTGAACCGCTGCCCATGTTTATTTCAAGTGAATTTGAATTAATAAGCTCACTTTCTACCCTTGAACCACTGGAAGCTGAAACCTCATTTAAATTTTTTACTGTAACATAAACATTTACAGGCTTTCGTGTGCTTATCCCTCCAAGAAAATTCTTATACTCTATAACCAGTTTTTCATTTTTTACTTCAGTAACTATCTGGGAAATAATATTATCATCGGTTTCCAGCTTGCAGTACTCAGTATCACCCTGCCTAAGGTACAGATTCATCCCTGAACTGACAGCAACAGCATTAAATCCTGATACGCTTCTTTCCTCGCTTACTACATTGCCTGAGCCCTGCAATCCTGCCAGTCTTATGCATGAAACAGAAGTTAAAGAAACCAGGCTTACAAAGGCCGCTATTGCAAGCATCAATACTTTAATTTTCATTTTACCTTTCATCTTACTCTCCTTTCATCTCTTCTGTTATTTTCTGGCCATCTGGAAAATCATTAAAACCCTCTTCCTCAAGATAGCATTTGGGCAATTCTGAAGCATCCAGCTCCATATAAAATCGGCTTATAGAAGTAGATATTTTTATTATTTTTTCATATATATCCTGCGGAATGTTTAACACTGAATCCGAAACCCGTTCTTCATTAAGATTGTGGTATAGATAATCTGGCATATCTTTTCCAAAAAAAATATGCGCTTCCCATGCTCTTTTAGTTACCAGCGTTATATTAAAACTGCAGCCCTTTATACCTAAGTGTTTATCCGGATTCACATAAAAGAGAAACCCGTGATTGGAAGTGACCTTTTTTGAAATGTTGGCATACATACATATGAATTTCCCTGCAAAAGATAGCGCCCTCAAAGATAATCTAAACATGTCTTTGCCGCACTTTACAGTACTGTTTAGGTAGGGCTGCTGTATATAAAAATTGCTGGTAATTTCTGATTCTATCAAGTTATCAAGACCACTTAAATCCAATATCTTCCTGAAGCCCCTGCCGCCCCTGCCAAACCGTCTTTTTAATATGAAACACTGATCCTGCAACAGTGCCTCTTTAAAGTATCCAAGATTTTCCTTATTAAATAAAACTGTTGGAATTACAGGATAATTCCCGGAAAGGACTAAATACTGCACCCATTTGTCTTCCAGCCTTAAATAATTATCCGGATTTACAGGAGGGGGCCCCTGTTCATCCATCCATATCTTTAGTGTCTTCAAATCCTTAAAAAACGACAGTTCCCTGATATATTTTTTAAAGGGTTTTTTGTATTGCTCTCTGCAAATTTTTTCAATCTTTAAAAAAACACCAGAAGCTCTATTAAACAACAACCGATGTATAAGATCATATTCCTGTGCACCTCCGGGTAGTCCGGTATTGACCTCGCTCAGATAAATGTTCATATCTTTATCTATAAGGAAATCAGCGCCAGTATACATATATCCTCTCCGGAAAAATATTTCTGCCAAATCATCTCAGGATAACCTTCTAAAGGCATCCAGATAAATGATACTACTTTTTTCAACATGTATTCAAGATTAAATCTTTAATAATCAGGAAGTGAAATCCTATAAAAAAATGTATAGTTTTAAGGCCAGATATCCTGGTTTAAAACCAGAGAGCGGGTGCTGGTTTTAGTTTTAAGCCGCATTATTCTTGCTTTGCAGAGCTGCTATTTTGATCCTGAGCGTTCCTGAGTTTTTCATCTTCAAGTTAATTATAAAACCTGTGAACATCCCCAGACCAAAAGTCAGGCTAAGTGAAAGAATCAAAACTATAAAGAATAGAAATGGGGTAGCTTTAATGTTTATACTGCTGAAATATCTTATTGCGCCAGGCATCATATTTTGCAGGAAATTCTCAAACGCTTCATATCCAGGGAAATAATAAAATCTGCTTGTCCCATAAAATATAAGAGTAATGCCAGCAATAAGAATTAAAGCAAATAATATAAATGAAATAAGAAAATTCCTGAAAATCAGACTTGACGCCTGTTTTTTTAAAATCACCTTTTCAACGACTCTACCCGTTGTAGGATTTTTATTTAAATTTGAAATAAGATCTGATTTCCTGATAAATGGTTTGATTTCTTCTTCCTTGTTTGTACCTACCAGGACATCCCAACTCACCTTTAAGTTCTGACTGAATTCTTTTTCTGCAGAGACTATTATTCTTTTCATTACTGTATCTGCAGCATCCACGCTTATATCCGGAAAAATCACCAGGAACTTCCCTGGCTCAGACATGAGGTATATATCTTTCTTTCTGAGATTTTTGAATAAAAAATTTGAGAACTTGTATATCAGTGAATTTTTTTCTTCAGCCTTCATTAACGATGAAATTTCATTAAAATTATCTATTGATATTTTTATCAGGCAGTATTTAACTTTGCTGCTAAGATTCTTGGTATCCTCAATGCTAAGCATCTCCCTGAATATATCCTCAAATTCATTCTTTTCCTTCGTTTGCCTAATGCCTGCGTCTCCTGCAGTTTCTATTATTTCTTTTTGTTCCATATAATTTCCTGCTTATTTTTAATGATAGTAATCATACATTTACTTTTAATGTATACCTTCAAAAACCACCTGCCTGTTAATTCCCACCCATTATTACTTTGAATGTATCTATTATCCTTATACCGGCAGGCCCTAATATGATAACCATCAGGGCAGGAAACAAAAAAAGGATAGTTGGAAATACCAGTTTGACAGGCGCTTTTATACCCTTTTCTTCCGCTATTTGTCTTCTTTTTATACGCATTTCTCCTGCCTGGATCCTCAGGACCTTGCCAATAGATATGCCGAATATTTCAGCCTGGATGATTGAAAAAATAAAAGTGTTCAATTCTGATATATCTGTCCTCTTGCTTAAATTCTTCAAGGCATCTTTTCTTGATACTCCGATTTCCATTTCTTTCAATGTCCTCTTGAATTCATCACCTAGCGTGCCTTTTGTATTAACTGCAACTTTGTACAATGCCTGGTCAAACCCAAGACCTGCTTCAACACTTATGGTGAGAAGGTCAAGTGCATTTGGAAGGCTCCTCCTTATTTCATCCTGTCTTTTTGCAGTCTTGCTTTTAAGATAGTAGTCGGGAAGAATGTAAGTAAAAGGAACAAGAATCACTATTGCGAGCCTTACAGTTCCCGGCACATCGAAAAACAGCATCATGAAAATCAAAGCAAAAAGAAATATGAATGGCAGGAAAAATTTAATTGCCAGAAAAATATCAATCCTTACCACATCCTGTATACCGGCAAGCTCCAGCCTGCTTTTTACAGATTCAACAAGATTTTTTGGCAGTATCTTTCTTGCCTGGGATATTACTTTCCTGAAGACCGGGTTTAGTGATTTTTCAAGTATAGTAGCTTTCTGCTCAGAAAGTTTTGAAGCATTATCATAATATTTCAGCTTTACGAGCGATTTTTTTGGAAGGCTCCTGATTATAGCCGGCAGGCAAAAGAACATTGTAAGGCTCACAACAGCTATAAAGACTATTGCCATGATAATATATATATTCATATCGCCATGATCCTTTCTAAATAATTAATAGTCAATTTTTACTATCCTTAAAATCCAGACTATTCCTATAATCATCAGGATTGCAGCAAGAGCGAGCATCATAAAACCTATTTTTGTCGAAAACAAGACGCTGATGTATGCCTTGTTAAGAATCGATAGCGCGATTCCCAGGATAATGGGCAGACCTATCAAAACATATGCTGAAAGTTTTCCTTCGGCTGTAAGTGCCTTTATCTGCCTTAATACTCTTTCTTTCTCCCTTATTGTATTGGCAATAATATCCATAATCTCAGCAAGATTGCCTCCAACTTCCCGCTGGATATTGACTGCAAGAATGACCCAGTCAAATAATTCACTGTTTATTCTCTTAGCCATATTTTCAAGTGCCGCTTTTTCTGAAATGCCCATTCTTATCTCATTCAAGGTTATCCTGAATTCTTCAGAAATCGGGGGTTTTGTTTCATTTATCACCATTACCAGGGACTGGTTGAGGCTGTATCCTGCTTTTAGCGCTCCTTCTACAAGCTGCAGAGTATCAGGGAGCTGCTCATTGAATTTTTTTATCCTTTGGTTGGTTTTAAAGTTTATAAGTAAGAACGGTATAAAGATTATAAAAACAACGACTGCCAGTGTCACTAAAAAATTCTTAGTCAAAATAAACACTGCTGCTGTAACGACAACCACAGCAACCATATGCATGGTAACAAATTTGGTCCCGGAAATATTCATTCCTGCTCTTCTAAGCTTAAGGTCAAAAAGCTCCCCGTATCTTGCATTTCCTGATGCTTTATTTGTTGCTTTTGAAAACCTTGAGAAGAACCCTGTTTTCTTTTTTTCTCCAGTTTCACTTTCTGCTGTAATATCGGATGCATTATAAAGATAGTAATCCATCCTGCCTTTTAAACTTGGTTTACCCGGTATCATTACCGTAGAGATTATATAAATAAAAAGAGTGACGCTGGCAAAAATCAGTATATATATCAGAAGCCTCATCCACCATAGATTCAAAATTGAGATTTTTGTCATGGAAAGAGAAGACTGGGATTTTGATATGACACCGTTGCCGGAGAGGGTTACAAAAGGATTTTCATAACTTATCTCTATCGAATCATTATATCCACCTGCGCTTATAGATATTAAGGATGAGATTTTTTCAACAGTCGCAGCACTGCTCCTGTAGGTTATTTTATACTGGTTTCTTATTTTTTCGGAAATACTTGAATATAGGCCTATCAGTTCATTTGAATCAGCAGTTTTTAAAAGCTCCCCATTTGTACTTAAAGCGATATGCTCCAGGTCCCGTGGATTAAATTCGTTTGATAAAAGAGCTATTGAATATACTGTTATTCCAGCAGAACTGGCTTTGTTGATACAGTCTACTGCGGTTTTAGTGCTCACAGTATCCGCACCATCTGAAAGCACTACCAGATATTTATGTTTCAGGTCTTTAAAATTATTAAACTGTTCAATACCTTTTATTATGCCGTCGAATAATGCGGTTTCACCATTGGCAACTATGCCAGCTACAGCATTTTCCAGTCTTTGCTTATCAGATGTAAAACTCGAGTATAGCGTTGCAGTATCGGAAAAGCCGACAACTGTTATCTTGTCTATATCCCTCATTGCATCAATAAATACTCTCGATGCGCTTTTTGCATCTTCTATCGGATTGCCCTGCATGCTCCCGCTTGCATCCACAGCCAGGGCTATCCCCATGGGTTCACTTATTTCTCCTATTTTCTTTATTTCAAAATTCTCAATATTTTTTCCGTTTTCAGTAATAATGAAGTTTTCTCTTCCAAGTTCCTGGACCCCTATCTCTGAATCTTCACTGAAACTTATATACATACTTATATTCGGAAAACCTGCTGCATCTACCTCTTTTATTATTGTTTCTCCAGATTCTGATACTATTGGCCCTTCTTCGAAATCCTGCACCTGGGTCTGGGATTCTTCAGGTTCTGCCCAAATAGTGCCAGGTGATAAAAAAGCAAGAAAAGGAACTGTGATGCAAATAAGCAACAAAATTGCCAGGGTATTTATATTGTTTTTTAAGCTGTCTTTATTTATATTGTTCTTCATATTTTAGTTTTTTTCCATAAAATTTTATGTTTCTTCCATAAAAATAGTGTTTGGCACTTCAACACCGTAATCATGCAGCCTTGCCAGAAATTTTGGCCTCAGTCCCGTAGATTTTATCGTTCCTATATAATTTCCCTTATCGTCCATACCTGCTGAATAATCGAATACAAAGATATCCTGCAGGGTTATTATTTCGCCTTCCATTCCCTGAACTTCAGTGACTTTAATAATCTTCCTGGTACCGTCTTTTAGCCTGCTCATGTGAACAATAAGGTTTATTGCTGAAGAAATCTGTTCCCTTATTGCCCTTACCGGAAGGTCTACTCCTGCCATTAAAACCATTGTTTCAAGCCTGGATAGAACATCCCTGGGTGAGTTAGCGTGCACCGTACTTAAGCTTCCGTCATGACCGGTATTCATTGCCTGGAGCATGTCAAGCGCCTCTCCACCCCTTACTTCACCGACCACTATTCTGTCGGGTCTCATCCTCAGGGCATTCCTGACAAGGTCCCGAATTATTACAGCCCCTTTACCTTCTATGTTTGGAGGCCTTGATTCAAGCCTTATGACATGGGACTGATCGAGCTGGAGTTCAGCGGCATCTTCAATAGTTATTATTCTCTCATCGTCCGGGAGAAAGGAGGAAACTACATTTAATAAGGTCGTTTTACCAGTTCCTGTACCTCCTGAAATAAGTATATTTACCCTTCCTTTGACACAAGCCTTAATAAAATCTGAAAGTTTTCTTGAAAATGTCCCCATCTGGATAAGATCCTCTGTTGTGAAAGGTTCGGCAGAAAATTTCCTTATAGTCATTACCGGTCCATTCAGTGCCAGAGGTCCTATGATTATATTTACTCTTGAACCATCCGGCAACCTTGCGTCTACATAAGGCGATGCCTCATCGACCCTTCGACCTATCTTTGAGACTATTTTATCTATTATCCTCATTAGATGGTTTTCATCTATGAAAGACTTGGAAGTCATATGGATCTTGCCGAATTTTTCAACAAATATCGTAGAGGGATTATTAACCATTATTTCTGTAACTTCTTTATCCCTTAAGAATTCCTCTATAGGTCCATAACCTACGATGTTATCGATTATTTCTGTTATTATTTTGTTTCTTTCTTCATGAGTAAGTGGAAAATCAGTTTCGAACACCATTTTCTGCGTACTGGCAGATACCTTGGATTTCAATTCGGAATCACTGATATTTTTCCTGAAAATCACGTCTGAAAGCTCTTCAACCAGCCTGTGGTGTACGTCTCTTTTTATATCCTCTATCCGTTTTGCGCGAAGAGAAAGGGTTTCCCCGCTGGTAGGCGATAATTTATTTTCAATCTCCTGCAGGTTCCGTATCTTTTCCTGAAGTCCCATAATCTCATCCTTTATTATTAAGTATTTATCAAATCTTTACTTTTTCCTTCTTAGGAATGACCACATCCAACATCTTAGAAATACTAGTCCCAACTGGAGACTTTGGTGAGCTGGTGATTATCGGAACACCCTTATTTATACTTATAGGAATAAGTTTGTCTCCGGGGATATGTATATCGATTTTTCGCTGTATTGTCTTTTCTATCTCATCAACTTCAAAATCCACCCTGCTGTCTGCGCGGTTCAAAATTACATATGTTCTTTCCTTCGGATATGAAAGCCTTTCCAGCAGCTGCAGGCAGATCTTCAGGTTTTTAATACTGGGCACATCTTTTGTAGCAACCAGGAACATATAATCTATCTTATCCATTACGGATAAGACATTATCTTTGAACCCGAAGGGCGCATCTATTACAACATAATCACAAACGCAGGTCAGGCTATCAAAAATCTTCAATGAAGAATCAATGCTTATAGATTCACCCTGAGAGGGGTCTATCGGGGAGGGCAGGATTTTTATACCCGAGCTATGCTGTGTCAGTAAAATACTCAAGTTTTCCGGATCATATTTGTTTATTGCCACCAGGTCAAAAATAGTATTTTTTGGATATATGTTCAGCATCAGCGCAACATCTCCAAACTGGAAGTTCATGTCATATAAAACCACTTCTTTATTTGTTTTAGCTTTAAGCGCTATTGCAAAATTTATTGCAAGGAAAGTATTGCCTGCTCCGCCTTTTGTGCTGAAAAACATTATTCGTTCGCACTCAGATATTTCTTTTGATTCCTGCCCGGCATTGTCTGTAAAAATATATTCAGCCCTCTTAAATGAATCCCGGAGATCTTTTTCCTGGAACGGGTATTCTATTAAATCATGGATATTAAGTTTAAGGGCCGATTTTAAAAGTTCAGCAGAAATGCTTTTAGACAGCAGGATTATCTTGATAGCATTTAAAGAATTGCTGTAATGGACCAGTAATTCCTGCAGGTCACTCAGGACATAATTGGGACCTATTATTACAACAGTGGGGATCTTTTTCACCAGGACCATTTCAAGGTCATAAATATCATTACTGAATTTTGTTGCGCCAATATCCGGAAATATTTCAAGAAGGGCAAGAGTCTTTTCGATATTCTTCTCATCTTTATCAATTATTACAACGGGTATTTTTTTCATTAAAACCTCTATAATTTTACAGCTTAAAAATGATTAAAATTGTTAATAAAAATCTTTGCATGTCATTTAATTACCGGCACTTAAAAGTGCAATTCCTGTCCAATTATTTCTCCTCGTCGATTATATTCAAGTAAGTCCTTCCAGGCGTATCTTCTTCTTTCATGCCGCTTGCAGGAACAAGCGCAAACCATGCTTTTCCAAGTTCCTCTGCAAATACCAGCTTTTCAGCCTGTTCAGGTGTGACTGCAAGAACTACTGTATTTTTATCGATTTCCTCAGCCTTATCTTTATTTGAATTTAATGTACCATCCTCTGGCTCCTTTTTTGCTACAGCAGCTTCCACCTGGGACCTGACACTTAATACTTCTATGTTCCATAACAGGATTTTTGTCTGGGGATAAACTATATATTCCTTTCCATCAAGGATCTTATCAACTTTGGCAGATGTCTCACCAAGAGGGACAAAACTGAAACCCTGTGTTACCTGCCCCATTTCATCGACCTGCCCGGTTTGCTGCTCAGGGCCACCTTCGACAAGCATCGCCATTATCATTTCCTTGGTAAGAATAATTACATCTTCTGTTTTTGGCTCAAAAGTCGCGATAATATTGACCTTGTCTCCCGGTTTTATCGAAACAGCTACCCCCCTTATTTCATCATATGGCACTGAAACTGCCATCATCCCCTCCGGTACAGTAAAAGACATTTTAATATCTTCAAGCTTTATTAGCTTTGAAGGTGTAATTTGTTCTCCCTTATTTATCTGAGTAAAAGCAACATAACCCTTATATTCATCAAAAGAGTTAATCACGCCTTCGACAATATACTTTTTTGGAAGCTGGCTGACTTTCACCAGTTCTCTTTCAATCATATCCTCAACAGATATCTCTTTGGGAATTATTTCTGCTGCAACAAGCACACTTACAAGCTCTCCCTCTTTTTCAACTGAAGACCTGACGTTATTTAGATATATCATCACTCCAAAAACTGCTGCAACCCCGAAAATAATTGCCAGAAGCAGTAATACTATTCTTATCTTCATAAAATACCGCCTTTAAAAACAATTTTCTAAATAAAATAATTTATAATTTATTATTTAAATTATTCTATTAATATATATCGGTAAGTTTCTAAAATTGTTTAGAATATTTTTTATAATTTTAGAGTTTTTTTGTACTTAATTTGGGGTTTTTTGAACTTCATCCGTATTTTTAATCTGTATGTTATATAAATTCAGTAGCAGCCAGATTTTTATTAGCAGATTTTTGAACATATTTGTCCATTTCATGATCAGCTTATATAATCAAATAAAAACTCTTCGATTTACTAATGTATCAACCTGATGACCCTGATGCCTGAATCATCGATGCCCACCATTTCTCCATCGTACTTGATAATAGCTTTATTAAGGAATGTGCCGATAACTTCCGAACCTGTGATTTGAGTGATTATGAACGGTACAAATTTAATAAGCTCTACTTCATCTCTTCCTGCTGGTAGTTCAGGTATTATAGGGCAAATTACAAACTGGCTGTCATTTCTCTTTAAAGCATAACCGCCATCAACTGATTCTGTAAGTTCTCCAAAAGTATTGAAATTATAATCCTCATAGTCATAAATTCTGGTTTCGGTCCCATCAATAGTCGGTCCTTTCATATTTCCGGGCTCAGTATCTACAACATCTCCAATGTGAAGAGGGATATCAGCACCGGTGGCACAGTTCTCTTCATAATTGCTAGCACCGGTCCCCCCTATAGCAAGAGCCTGGAAATTTCCTGTTTGCGCCCCACCTCCTTGACCAGGAGGACCACATTTTAATGTGTAATTACCACCAGGGGTCCATTCCTCTTCAGGAACCCCCCATGGTACCACTCCCAGAAACTCTGCAGGCATGCCCACCATCGCAGTTGCATCTGCCCCTACCGGAGTGTCATTTCGTCCGAAGACCCAGCCAAAAAACAGCTGTTTTTGCGGATTTGATGCTGTCACAGTGATGGTGTCATCTGCAACAAAAGTGGAGCTTATGGTAATGTCTGAAGAATCTAAGGAAACCCCTTGCATTGCTGCATAGTCAATAGCGGATTGTATTGCCCTTGAGGGATTTTCCGGGAGTTCCTGTATTCCTGAAAGAGCCGAAGAGTCTGCAATCGTCTGATATGTCCGCCTGGCTTCGTAAATGGAGCCTACGTCTACTACATAAGTGACGGCCCCTATAAGTGTTGCTATCATCAACCCGATAATGATAGCAGCCTGACCGTTTTGAGAAGAAAATCTTTTAAATAGCTTTTTAATCATTTGCTGAAAATTTTCTTATTTTTATTCTATATGGCATGTATGCATATTGGGGCATAGAAGTGCCGGAAAAAATCATTAACTGGCCCGATAATCAGTCAGATGTTTCCAGCCGCATTGTTGCAGTGCTCTCAAGTTGTACCGGCCAGTGACCAATAAAGGGAATCTGGATATCAAGCACATCGCCTCTTACTGTGACAGTTACGGGTTCGCCGATATCTCCACCAATACCACTTGCATTTACGCTTGTTATATTTACGCTTGGAGCAGAATCCAGTACTCTTTGTTCCTCAAATTCCCCGACTGCAGCAAGCCTTGCTCCCTCACGTGCAGCATGTGTTAAGGCTATCCAGTTATTATATGCTATGCCGAATTGAAAAATTCCAAACAGTACCATCACCAGAAAAGGAAAGACCAGAGCAAATTCAACAGCTGCTGCGCCGCCCTGTCTTTGAATTGAAAACTGTTGCCCGAGTAAAGGCCTTTTAAAAAGCCTGCCTGGATTACTGTATGGTTTGCTTGTTGAATTTTGTTTCGAAGAATGTAAGTTAAATAAAATCTTCATTTTAAATTTTAAATTAAATATTTTTAAGAGAATTTTTCTACAAAAATAATGGTTTTTTGCACGGATCTATATTTTTTTTATTAGTACATGATATCTGGTGACACTGTCAAAGTATCACCAGATATCGCTATCTAATCCCGTGCATAGGATCTATTAGCATACTAGCCACCAAAAGCTCCAGATACCTGAGCTGCAATATTTGTGAATGCTGTATTCAATCCTCCGCCAAGTGCTGTTACCCCTACTACTATTGCGAGCGCGACCAGTGCCACAATTAATGCGTACTCTACTGCTGTTGCGCCTCTTTCTTTCTGGGTAAGATAAAATACCACCTTGCTCAAGAATTTCTTCATTCTGTCACCTCCTCACATATACTCTTCTTTTAAAAGACTTCCTTCCCTGCTGCTTTTTTTGGATGAATTTATCATTTCTGAAAGATCGTCTTTAAAAATATACCAACTTTTTCCAAACTTCTTTGCGCTTATATTTCCGGACTGGCACCATTTCCTTATAGTTATCGGCTTGACTTTAAAAATTTTTGCAACTTCACTCACTTTGTAAAAATTGTCCATTTGGTTCTCCGGATTCATATTTTAAGATATTTAAAAAATAAAACATTAAGACTTCTTTTGTTAAATATATAGATTTATATATATACTTTAATATTTATTTGTATTATTACTAATATTTATTAATTTGTCAATATTTTTATAAAAAAAATTTAGATATATATAATAATTTATAAATATAAACTTATATTAATACAAATATACATATTATATCGAATGTTTATAATCCAAACTTTAGTAAAAAAGGAAAAAATTTAGAAAAAAGATTAAAATCCGTGCGTGGTTATAGTTATTCTATATTTTTTAATAGCTTTTATAGATAGGATTGCAGAAAAATAATATTCCAGGAATCAAATCAGCACATAAAATATTCATCTGGCTGGAAAGCATTTCAAACGTAAACCAGCCGGCCCTCTACTTCCTTGCTGATGTTCTGGTTGTCCCTGAGATATTCTTCAAGGACTTCCTGTGCAGAAGTAGAAATCACTTTGTGGTTTTTTTCCTCAATAAGCTCTTCATTTGAGATATTCAGGTATGTTGAACTGTTGTTTAAATGATAACCCTGCATGCATATGGTATACATCTGGTCCTCAATAGCATCTTTACCATTTATTTCAAGTTTTTCAAGTTTGCCGCCTGTGTCATTGTAAACGGCTTGTACGGCGCTGTTTACCTGGTAGCACTCACCCTCCCCATTGCGGTTTTCTTTCCTCATAAAGTGTGTAAAGATCTTTTTAAGCTTTTTTCCATTGACTGTAAACCTGTTTAAGGAATCATCATATGGAAAACAGCTCATAAAATCCTTTAAAGTCACAAGTGGCCCAAGTTCCTTTACCCTTATTGAACCGCTGCCAACCAGCATTACATCACATTGCGCTATTTCTGAGAATGCATCTGCAAATAGATTGCCAAGGGATGTCTCGATTTCCCTTAAAGGATGGGTATGCTTTTTTGCCAGTTTTGATATTATGGTATTATATTTCCTGTCTACAACCAGGCTGAATGAATCTATATAGGCCTGGAGTTCAATATCAGGCGCAGCAATATTTTCGTCTATCTGGATAAGCTGCCATTTGTATTCAATGATGCTGTTGGTGTCATCATCGACTATGATATCGTATCTTCCTACCTGGTCTGTCCCGGTACCTGCCTGGGATATGAGTACATTATTTACCTCATAAGGTTTTTCAAGAATGGTATGGGAGTGGCCGCCTATTATCATATCGACTCCCCAGGCAGGGTCAAGCATTTTTGCAAGCTCTATGTCTGAATCAAACCCTATATGGGTCAGCAAGATTGTGAGGTCTATATCATCATTTTTATATGCGTTCGTGATCTTCCCGACTTCCCGGCTTGCTTCTTCAAGAGAAATGAAACTTCCTATGAGGCTGTCCTGTTTTAAGGAATCCAGTACTTTTTCGGTTATTATCCCGGTAAACAGTATATCAAAACCCGCCTTACTTATTATCTTATAAGGTGTCATAACCCTCTTATTGTATTTTTTTATATAAAGGTTTGCATTGACAATCGGGAAGTTTGCTATCTTTTCAAGAAAAAGCAGGTGCGGCAATCCATAATCCAGTTCATGGTTTCCAACTGAGACAATATCCGGAGCCAGATAGTTCATTATCTCTATAGTTGATACACCCTTGAATTCAAGGTCTATAAGGGAACCCTGGACCATATCCCCTGAAATTATATACAGGACATTTTTTTCTTCTTTTCTTACCCTGTTAATGTAGCCTGAAAGAAGGGAGAGGCCACCTATAAGCTTACCTTTACCTTCTCTCACCTCTGCAAGGAAATCCCCATGTATGTCATTTGAATGAAGTATTGTAAATTTTTTAAGGCCCATCTTATACCCTCTTTTGTTTTCTTATTTAATTGTTTTTTATTTTATCTACATTGAAATTTAAAAAATACTTATTTAAATCTTTTAAGATTCTATTTCCAGCAGGTTTTTCGATATTGTATATAAAAGGTCGCCAATTCTTTCAATATGAATTGGAAGTGACTTTCTGAAGGCTGGTCGATAGTCTTTCCATACCAAATAAGAATAGTGCCAGCCCGCCAAAAAGCTCGATGATAATTTTTACATATTCCGGCAATTCAGGATACCCTTGCTATCTTGACTATTATTCTAATAAATCTTACAAGTATTCCAACTGAAAGCCCGACAATTATAAATATGAGTACAATCATAGTAATTGTATTAAGTAACTGGCTAAGGTCTGCATCGGGCATTACACTGAAATCAAAAGGAAAAAGACTTAAAAGCACCGAAACTGATGCAATACCGAATATGTGCATTATAATATTTGTAATATTTTCAAAATAGAAACTGTCATTTATTATCAATATAATATTGCCTATAATAACTACAATCGTTGCTACATTGAATATAGGCAACCATTCATAAAACTCTGCCGTAATAACAGGTATAATTTCCCAGTTGCCTGTAACAGCATTATAATCGTAATATGCAATGTACTGGTTAAAAAAGTTAAAGAATATTATGAAGATTATACTCCAGGCAATAGAAAAACTGTATCCGGTTATCCTTGAATTCCTTGCCCTTGATGCATCCTCCTTAGCCTTTTTGCTGGAAGAAATCCCTCCCGGAACATCTACGCCTGTAACTGCAATTACATTTGGGCTCATTGCTGCTGCCGTTTCATTTTCCTGTTTTTTTTTAGGTTCTTCAGGATTATTTTCACCTGCCTGCTGGCTTTTGTCTTTTTCATCATTAAAATAATCCGAGATACTTTCCCCGAATTTCTTAGCAGCATCGCCAAGGTCTTTGAATTTACCTTTTACTTCCTCGTCTTTAAATCTTTCTGCAAATGCTTTTGCTGAAGCTGAGGCGCTGTCTCCAAAATCCTTTGCCTTTTCCTTTAATTCAGGATCATTGAATATCTCCGCTACTGCGGTGCCAAAATTCTTCATCATTTCAGCAAATGATTCAGAAGGGCTTTTTTTTGACTTTTCTTCAGACATTAAAATACCTCCTTTCAAAGTAAAAAAGAGTCAATAAAATTTTATTTTATATCACGCAACATTGCCAGATATTTTTTATTTTTTTTTAAAAAATACACTATAATATCTGGTTTTTAATGCTTTAGGTCATAATTGCAGATTTTACGGGATTTCTAGAAACCTTACTGATTTTCTTTGAGCTTTTTCTTCTCAGTTCTTACAATAATAAACCAGTATGCCAGCCCTACAACAAAAGCCCCTCCTATTATGTTTCCTGCAGTTACTGAAAGAAGGTTACCCAGGAATCCAATAAGGTTTAAATTTGAAAGGTCTGTATTAGGCGATAGCTCTAAAAAAGCTTCCATGACCATAGGGTTATTCTTAAGAAGCATTCCATAGGGAATGAAATACATATTTGCTATACTATGCTCAAAACCTGAAGCTACAAAAGCAGTTATTGGAAAGATTATTGCTGCAATCTTGCTTACTACTGTCCTTGCGGAAAAACAGAGCCACACTGCAAGACACACAAGAGCATTGCAAAGCATCCCCCTGGTAAAACCTTCAACAAAAGTAAGGTTCACCTTGTTTGCTGCAATCAATACTGCATTTGCGCCAAGCAACCCTCCTTTTATTTTCCATTGGTTTGTAAGAAACATAATGAATACTATCAGGATGGCGCCGATAAAATTACCCAGGTAACTGACTGACCAGTTCCTTAAAAGCTGTTTATATGTTACTGTCCTGGATGCAACGCCCATTATAATAAGATTATTGCCTGTGAAGAGCTCGGCGCCCGCAACAATTACAAGTATAAGCCCGACAGAGAAAGCCAGTCCACCGATTAAACGGGTAAAGCCCAGGCTCAGGGTAGAGTCAAATATGGCAAGAGTATAAAATTCAGCTCCGAAAGAAATAAAAGCGCCGGCAAGAACTGCAAGGGCCAGAAGGCTCATAAAATTTAAGTTTGCCTTCCTTATGCTGGCAGCTTCAACTTTTTTTGCCATTTCTGCCGGCGTAAAGTCATCTATGTTGATTATTTTATCATTACTTTCCAATTTTCACACTCCAAAGACATAAAAAGGATTTTAAATAAACAAACGATTAGTTTAATGACCTAAATAATAAATTGCAAGACAGGTTTATAAAATTTTTGGATTTATAAAAAATGTTTAAAAAACAGCAAAGTGGTATAATTTAAACTGTAATCAATATATTAAAGGTTATAAGACTATGGGAATTTTGATGCTCTATAACTATTTTGTGGCAGGGGTATTATTGCTGGTATTTGCCAACTTCCTGTTGAACCTTTATGTATTTAAGGATACTTCTTATTTTAATATTTCAGACTATGTAAGTTATAACCAGCCACTTGTGTCGATCCTTATTCCTGCAAGAAATGAAGAAAAGAATATAAGAAGATGCCTTCGCTCGCTAGTGCGGCAGGATTACAGCAATTTTGAGATACTGGTTCTTAACGATAATTCAACTGATAAAACTGCTGAAATTGCAGGCGAGATTGCAGATAAGTACGGAAAAATAAGGATTATAGACGGAAAACCACTCCCTGATGGGTGGCTTGGTAAAAGTTATGCTTGTTTCCAGCTTGCAAAGGAAGCAAAAGGGCAGTACCTGCTTTTCACGGATGCTGATACCCTGCATTTCAAGAATTCTGTTTCTTCTGCTCTTGGCGCACTTATTGCTAACGGGCTGGATGCTATCTCGGTTTTTGCAAGACAGATAACAGTTTCAGTCCATGAGAGGATGATGGTACCTTTTGCCAATTATTTCCTGCTTTCATTTTTACCGCTTTTCCTTATAAGGCATTCAAAAAACCCGTTATTCTGCACAGCTATCGGCCAGTTCCTTCTCTTTAAAAAAGATGTCTATGAAAAGATAGGGGGGCATGAGTCTATAAAGAAAGAAATACTGGAAGATATACATATTGCAAAGCAGGTTAAAAAACTTGGTTTTAAGTTCATGATATTTGACGGAAAAAATAACTTCTACTGCAGGATGTATAAAAACCTTGGTGAAGTAGTAAAAGGTTATTCAAAAGTCCTTTCAGCAGTTTTTGACTATAATATATTATTGCAGTCTGCAATCACGATCCTGGTTTTTACTGTATACCTCTGCCCCTTCATACTATTGCCCCTGAGCATTTTGGTTTTAGGGTGGCCCCATATAATGACGAATCTCCTGATAATGCAGGTCCTGACAATACTTGCAATAAAAATAATGCAGACCATAAGGTTTAAAAACAGGTTTATAGATACTTTCCTTTTTCCAGTTTCAGTTATATACCTGCTGCTTATTTCCATCCATGCCCTGCTTAAAAGCAAAAGTGCAAGCGGCATCGCATGGAAAGGAAGGTTTTATGATGTCCGGAAAGAAGACAACCTCAAGCTTGTAAAGGATAGCCATAAAACTATTCAAGATTGAAAATTGCAGTCACGGTCACCATGACTTCTTTTTCTATGGTACTTGTATCATAAGCGCCATAATCCGAAATTTCCGTAGAATTTACCTGCAGTACCTGCACAACCCCGGCATTTGCCGATTCAATTGTACCTACTTTCAGACCCGTGCTCTCAGCAATAGCCTGGGCCCTTAATTCCGCATCTTTAACGGCATCCCCCAGCAGTTCAATCCTGAGTTCAGGAAGCTTGGTATAATAATATTCAAGGGAATATGTGGAGAAAATGACCCCCTCGTCTATCAATGCCTGGGTATTTTTTGTCATTTCCGTTACCTTGTTTACATCTTCTGATTGTATCTGTACATTTTGCCTTAGAATATATTCTTTTGGAGCATTGGGATCATACTGGAAAGGTGCCTCCATAAATACCGGCGATATCAATACATCAGACTCTGTATAGCCATATCCTTTAAAAAACTCTAAAACCAAAGCCTCGTCCTGTTTCATCTGGGCATATCCGGCTTTGAGGTCTTCCTGCGGGATATTTCGCTGGATTGCCCCTGTCCATTTGGCAAGGTCAGACACGACCATCTGTTTTACCGAACCTGTTACTGCCAGCGTATCCTCTTTGGTCCTGACGTAAAAAAATGTATATGAAGCAATACCCGAAGCGATTATAATGCACAATCCAAGAACAAGTCCGAATATAATGACCCTGTTTCCGAAGCTTTTCCTTCCACTATCATTAACTGGAGCGCCATTCATTTAAATCTCCCATCTTAATATTGTTAAGAGGTTTACAAATTATCACTTTAATCTGTATTTTATATTTTTAAATACTTTTTTTCAATCAAATAGTTTATCATTTTAGTTTATTATTGCATGGGATAAATATATTTTTTATTGAAAATGGAAGATAAAACCTATAACCGCAAACATACAATCCAGATCATCTTTGCTGTAGCATTAGGTACTTTCATGAGCGCTCTTGACTCAAGTATTGTCAATATCTCGCTTCCAACAATAGGCGGATATTTTAATGTGTCACTTACAACTGTGGAGTGGGTAGTGCTGTCATACCTGATAATTATAACAAGCCTGCTTCTTACCTTCGGCAGGCTTGGAGATATTTACGGGCATAAAAAAATCTATATTACAGGACTGATAATTTTTACAGCAGGTTCACTCTTTTGCGCAATGTCCCCAAATATAATATTTCTCATAGGTTCCAGGGTCATCCAGGCTGCCGGTGCCGGTATGCTGATGTCGCTTGGCCCGGCAATAATTACTTTAAATTCGCCTGTAAAGGACAGGGGTAAAGCCCTTGGCGCAATTGCAGTAGCGGTCTCATTTGCCCTTATAATCGGTCCGGTGCTTGGCGGGCTCCTGACTTCATATTTTGGATGGCAAAGCATATTTTTAATTAATATTCCAATCGGCATTGCTGCGCTTTTGTGGTCCATAAAAATACTGCCTGCTACCCGTTCCGGAAAAAAACTGCCATTTGACTTTCCGGGTGCAATAACCTTTTTTTTATCCCTTCTTTCCATTATTGTCCCTTTGAGTTTTGCGGATAAGTTCGGGTGGAACAACCCTCTAATAATATTATGCCTTGCCTCAGGCATAGCCTTATTTGCTCTCTTCCTGTTTATCGAGAAGAAGTCAAGATTTCCAATGCTTGACCTTAACCTTTTTAAGAACAGGCTTTTTGCGATGAGCAATCTCTCTTTGCTGTTTAATTTCATGGCACAATTTACGATATCTTTGATTTTGCCATTCTATCTTATTGAATTCCGGGGCTTTGAGCCTTCAAAAGCAGGGCTTATAATGGTTTCAGCTCCTGCTGTAGTTATGGTCATAGCGCCTGTTGCAGGATTTATTTCGGACAGGACAGATGCAAGATATATAAGCTCTGCTGGAATGGCATTTACTGCAGCAGGGTTATTTCTGCTAAGTACCCTGAAAGCAGACACAGATATTGCGCTTATAATACTTTATCTTGCAGTAATAGGTTTTGGAGTTGGGTTGTTCCAGACACCGAACAACAGTGCAATAATGGGCGCAGTACCTGTGCAAAACAAGGGGATCGCTTCCTCAATGCTTGCGACAATGCGTAATCTCGGTATGGTGCTTGGAGCTGCATTTTCCAGCTCCATATTCAGCTCAAGATTTCAGTCTATTACTCTTTCTCTTCAGTCAGGGCAGTATTCATCAGAGCAAATAAACAACATGGCATTCACAGGCGCAATCCAGGCCACATTCATATTTGCGGCAACACTTGCCACCATCACAATTGCAACTTCACTGATAAGGGGCAGGTTAAGCCCTGATTGCAGCATTGGTATTCCTGATTTAAAACCTTAACATATTTTCATTAGTCTTTCACAACAGGATATCCTTTGCTTATCCATTCAGTAATCCCGCCCTCCACATTCAAAACAGCTTTAAATCCATTATCTACAAGTGTATTAGATGCTGTCGTGCTCCTGTTTCCTGACCTGCAATATACAATTATTGCTTTATCCTTCGGCACTTCGCCAAGGCGGCTTTCAAGCTCATTTACCGGTATAAGCACAGAATCCTTAATATGGCCCTCCTTATATTCCTCCTGTGATCTTACGTCAAGAATAAAATAGGAACCGTCATTATTGCTGATCAACCCATATGCCTCATCAACACTTATATTGTTTACCTTGCCTTCCTCAATATCCGGCTTTTGGGCGCTATCCGGTACCTTGCCTGAACATCCGGCCATAGAACCAACTACGCTAAAAATCATGCAAGCCAGAATAAAGACTGATAACAAAAGCACTAATTTATTTTTCATCGTTTACCTATCCTGATATATATTTGTTGACATTGTTTTTTTCTCTATTAAGAAAAGTATTGCCATCATTATGGATGCAACAACTGAAAGCCAGAATGTAAGAGCCCATACATTCTTTATACCATTGTACTCTATAAATAAACCGGTAAGCAATGGCCCTAAGGCAAACCCTGCTCCACTGATAAAAAAAATAATAGCATTGAATCTGCCCCTGTGTGTTATTGGAGAATAGTTTGCAATCAGGACATTTGAGCTCACTGAGTTTATTATCTCACCAAATGTCCATATAACTGTCGAGATAATGAAAATATAGAAGAACTCTGCATAAAAAAGAATACCGAAACCGAAGGCAAAAAGAATCCCTGCCAGGCTGATATTTATTATAGGGTTGATTTTTTTAATTGCAGCAATCAGAAGGATGGTCATTAGTATTACTATCACTGCATTGGTTGTCATCAGTATGCCATAGAATTTTGGACCATTGTTATTGAATAGGTCTTCAAGATAAAGGGGCAGGGAAAAAGATGCCTGCGAATAAACAAATGAAAATATTATGGAAATAAAGGCAAAACCAAAGAGTATGGGTTTTTTTAAGAAAATCTTTATTACATTTCCGGTTTCAGCTTTTTCACCTGCAGATATATCAGCATCGTCCCGGGAATGCTCTGTTTTTACTGGCAGCGTCTCCTTGACAAAGAATATAATTGGGACCAGCGCAGCAAGAGTTGTAAGGGCATCTATCAGGAAAATAAGGTCTATATGGTCCGTGAAGAGAAACCCTGCAGCAAGCGGCCCTACTGCAAAGCCGATGTTGTGCCCAAGATATTGAAGCGAAAATGCATCATTTCGATTTTTTTTTGTAGTAGAATCGATTATCAGCGCATTGATTGCAGGAAATGCTCCAGATTTTAAAAAACCTGCGAGCATTATAAGGTAGGGTATGGCCATTGATTCTTCCAAAAATGCGATTAGTATGTAAATCGCTGCGCCAAGGGCGCTGAGGATTATTATTACTATCTTTCTGCCTATCCAGTCAGCAAGCTTACCCCCCATAAGTTTTCCAAGACCTTCTGCAATTATTACCATTGTTAGAAACAGGCCGGAAAAATATTCGCTATACCCGAGCTTTATTGAAAGGAACATTGCAAGAAATGGATAAACAAAACTCCCAGCAGAGTTTATTATGTCAGCAACAAATAATATGTAAACATTTCTTGGAAGATTTGTATAAGATTTAAATAATATAAACCTTCTCATAAATTTAAAAATATAAAATATAAATTATTATTAGAATATTTTTAAATTTGTTTTTTATTATATATAATTTTTTTAAAACTGAAATTATTATTATTTATTATATATTAAATATTAACAAATTGTTACAAAATCTTTAAATACTTATTAAATCATACTATTCCTGTATCTAAAATTATATTTTTTTATATAATCTATAAAAGACGGAAAATATAAATTTCGATCATAATGCAGAATTGAACTATTGCAGGTTATTTATAAAGACAATGAGAAAAGGATATAAAAAATGATAAAAGCCGTTTTTTTTGATATGGACGGGACTATTGCGGACAGTGAAAAAATAGTATGGAAAATAACCAGGGATTTCATGCAAAAAAGGGGTATCTTTTTAACCATTGAAGAAGAAAAGATGCTCTATGGTCTTACATGGAAACAATTTGTAAGAAAAATCTATGAGAGCAGGGGTCTTACTTATAATCAGAATGTTAAAGACACTCTTAAGGAAAGATACGTTAGGGCTTTGAGAAAAGAAGTAGTAGCAATGCCGCACATACACGAGCTTCTTGAGCAGGTTAAAAAGAATTTTAAAACAGGCCTTGCAACAAACAGCAGGATAAGAGAGGTTGAAATAATATTCGATAAATTAAATTTCCGCGAGTATTTCGACCTGATACTTGCAAGAAACCATGTGAAAAACGTCAAACCTGATCCCGAGATATATCTTAAAGGTGCTGAGATATTTAGAGTATTACCCTCTGAATGCGTTGTATTCGAAGATTCTATTGTAGGAATAACAGCTGCTAAAAGCGCCGGCATGAGATGCATAGGCATAATAAATACTTATTCTGCAGCAGAACTTAAAATAGCTGATCTCCTTATCAATAATTACAGGGAAATAAATGTAGGCGCGATAAAGGAGCTTGGCAACTGATAGGTTTTTTATTCTTTTAGGACTTTGTCTATTTGACTGCTTGATAAAAAAGTTAACGGGTTGATATGCTGGATATATATTAAAATAAGCGCAATCAAAAAAATTGCGCTTATTTTATGTAAAACTAAGATTAAATTGATAAAATTGTTTATATCTTAACTTTACTCCTTGATGTTCCAGAATTCTTCTGCCTCTTCTTCCAGTTCGTAAAGGCGATCATAATAATCAGGAAATTCGTTCAGGTGTGCAAGAGCGATCTTACCAGTTAATAGTGGGTCGTCATTGGTTACATTTGTCTCAGCGTCAACTTTTCCGTGCTCCAGCTCAACATCCATTCCCATCCTGAACTGCTCGACATCAAATTTGCTCCAATCAATACCGAGTTTTTCACCAACTGCTTTTGCCTCTTCAGCGGTAAAATGCTTTTTGACCGACATGGTTTTAGTTTTCTCCTTACTAAGTTAAAAAATACCATTAATAATAATGGTTACTATATTATACTTAAATAAATATAAATCTTTCAACTGTTAAATTATATTTTGTCACTTACATTTTAAAAACGGGCTGTTTTTATTAAACTGGATTATTTGAATTTCCCTCTGTCAGATGTTTCTGTCAATTTATAGCGATGTATATTAATATTTAATATTTATACATACTCAAATGCCAAGTGTGCAGAAAGTGTTGTATGCAATGGAAAATACATCTGAAAAACCTGAAGTGGCAAATTGTAAAGTTGCAATTGAAAGATGCAAAAGCTATGGGGCTGCAGAGCTTTCAGCAGCTTTGGACAACATTTTTTCAATGCTTGGGGGTCTTGAAGCATATATAAAGGATGCAAAGCTTATCCTTCTTAAGCCGAACCTTTTATCTGCATTGGAACCTGGACTTGCAGTTACAACCCATCCGCTTTTTATAGAAGGCATAATAAGGAAAATAAAAAAAATCTGTGGTAATAACTGCAGTATCATAATCGCTGATAGCCCCGGGGCGGCAACTCCTCATACAAAAAAAGACCTGAGGTCTCTCTACAGGGTCTGCGGGCTTCTGCCGCTTGAAAAAATAGGCGGGGTCACACTGAATCTTGATACTACTTTTTCAAAAGTCTCATTTAAAGATGCAGTGTTTTTAAAGCAGCTTGAAATAATAAATCCTATCCTTGAAGCAGACCTTATAATCAACCTGCCAAAATTCAAGACCCATAGCCTTACAAGAATATCAGGGGCAGTAAAAAACATGTATGGGATAATCCATGGCAGGACCAAAACATTGTTGCATACAAAATTCATAGATATTGAAAAATTCAATGAAATGCTCCTTGATGTCTATCTTAGTAATATTCCAGCGCTTAGCATTATGGATGGAATTTTAAGCCTTGAGGGCGAGGGCCCTGGAGCCAGCGGAAAACCCAGGAAAACCGGGCTTATCCTTGCTGGAACTGATGCAGTGGCAATGGATAATATAATGGCCATGATTATGGGTTTTGAAAGTGTAAATATCCCCTTAATAAAATGCGCAGGAGCAAGAGGACTTTCAGGAGCAAGACTTGAAGAAATCAAAATCCTGGGAGGAGACCTTGAAGAATTCATTATAGAGGATTACATGCTGCCAAAAAACACTCCTATGGACAGGCTATCTAAAAACCGCTTTCTTAGTGCGTATGTGTTCCCTTTCATCAGGAATACACTCTCCCTGTCCCCTTACCAGAACATGGCAAAATGTACACTTTGCAACACGTGTATTGAAATTTGCCCCGAAAAAGCAATTACTGTAAAAAATGGAAAGCTGGTATTTGATTATAAAAAATGCATCAGGTGTTTTTGCTGCAGTGAAATGTGTCTTTATGGCGCAATTGATTTAAAATATTCTTTCCTGGGCAATTTAATTTTTGGAAGAAAACAATTAAAATAGAAAATAAATGCTTACAGATCTTTATAAAAACATTTTTGTTATAGGTGGAAATGCTGCAGGGCTTGCAGCTGCAAGCCAGGCAAGAAGAGAAAATCCTGATATTGATATAACTGTGCTTGAAAGCGGGAGCTATATTTCTTATGGCGCATGCGGATTACCATATTATATTTCAGGCATTATAAAAGATATCACAAGCATTTTTACATATCCGCCTTCTTTTTTTGAAGAAAAAAGAAAAATAAAAATACTTACCGGTCACAGGGTTGTTTCTCTGAATCCTTTTAGAAAAGAAATAACTGCCTGGGTCCCGGGAAATGCTGATAGTCCTGGCAATGAATCCAGTAAAATCTTTGAATATGACAGGCTTATAATTTGCAGTGGCGCAAAGCCGGCATTAATAGATATACCGGGAGTAAATGCCGGTAATGTATTTTATTTCAGGGATATAAGTGACGCATTAAGACTAAAAAAATATATTGATGAAAAAAATCCATCATGTGCCTGTGTCATTGGGGGAGGCTCCACCGGTTTACTTTTAGCTGAGTCTTTAATAAAGCTTGGCATAAAGGTTTCTATAATTGAGTCTTCGCACAGGATACTCAGTGATTATGAAGATGAAGTCACTGCGTTTTTATCAGATAGCCAGGATTCTTCCGGAATATTGGCATACCCTGGTAATTTGGTAACTTCAAGCTTGAAAATAATCCCGGATTCCAGGGCAGTAGCTTTAAATATAAGTACTTCGACAGGTCTTGCATACTCAGTCTCTGCTGTTACCGGTTATGATATGCAAAATATAAAAAAAGAAATAGATGCGGACCTGGTTATAATATCAGCAGGCGTTACCGCAAATACCAGCTTTATAAGCGGTGGCCAGATAGATATGGGACAGAAAAATGCAATCAAAGTATCCGGCATGCAGCAGACTTCACATACTAATATTTATGCAGCTGGCGATTGCTGTCTTGTCAAAAATATTATAACCGGATCTTATGAATATATCCCCACTGCAAATAATGCAATAAAATCGGGCAGGGTTGCCGGAGCCAATGCGGCAGGAGGTCATGATGTTTTTACAGGTTCTGCAGACACTAAGACTGACAGGATATTCGGCACAGAACTTGCAAGAACCGGCATTAGTTTTTCCAGGGCCCTTGAATACAAGTTCGATGCAATGAAAATCACTGATACGTATCCGTCACATATAAAAGCGCTGCCTGGCGCATCAAATATCCTCATTACCCTGATAATCGATAAAAGCACAAGAAGGCTCCTTGGAGCGCAAATGTCCGGTAAAGATTGCGTAAGTAAAAGAATTGATGTATTTGCAGCAGCGCTGGCGGGGGAATTTACCATAGACCAGGTATATATGATGGACTCAAGCTATGCTCCTGAAATATCTACTGCGCCCGATGCAATAAACAGGATATGCGGAAAGGCCATAAGTATTTTGAAGTCTTTAAAATCCTGAAAGTTTCTGCTGATTTGGATTCTGTGCCTGCCTGTAGTCAGGATTTTTTCTTTTCCTGTATATATGCCCTGGCGAAATATCATTATCGCTTAAACCATTTTCAGTTGACGCTGTATCCTGCTCTGCTACTTCGAATTTTTCATGAAAAATATCGGCATCCATATGGTCCATATGATATACGACAAATGCTTCCGGGGTCTCAGGGACTCTTGGAGAACCGAATTCTTTATAACCATGATGGCTGATTATGATGTGAAGGATATTTTTTGCAATGTTTTTATCAAATCCAGGGAGTTCCTTGATTTTCTCAAGCACCATGCCATAACCAATTGCAATATGTCCTATCAGGCCGCCTTCATCAGTTATCTTTATAATAATGCCTGTCTTATATTCCTCGATTTTACCGATATCATGCAAAAGTGCCCCAGCAACCATAAGGTCACGATTCAGCTCAGGATAATTTTGGGATATAAGATCGCAATTTTTTGCAACAGCAAGTGAATGTTCAAGCAACCCCCCTGAATAAGCATGGTGATACCTGACTGCTGCAGCAGACATATTAAAAATCTCCGAAATCTCTATGTCATCAAAAAAAGAGTAAAGAAGTTTTTTTAAATCCGGATTTTTTATGCCAGTGATCATTTCCTTGATTTCAAGAACCATTTTATTCCTGCTTTCTTCTGTAATGGACCTTACAAAACAGGAAGGATCTATCCCGCTTTTAGGAACGATCCTGAGTGAATTAATAACAAGCTGGGGCGAGCCTTTAAACTGGGAAACTGCAGCTTTAACTTCAACATAGTCTTCTTCATTGAAATCCGGGGACTTCTTTAAAGCTTCCGGCCAGATAATGCCATCAATGACTCCGCTGCTATCCTGGAGCCTGACCTGGCAATATTCTTCATCAGGAATTTCGATGCGCTGGGATTTTTTCACCCTTTTTATTATCTTTGTTACAATAAATAAAGATTCTATGCTGGCTCCATCTTTTAAGTCCCTAATATAGATTTCTTTTTTCATAATATTTTATAGTTTAGAATTTTTTTAAAATAATCCATCCTGTTATAGTCTGTCATATCGTGCTGGATCGGTGTAATTGAAATAAAATTGCTTTTTATTGCTGCATAGTCGCTATCCTCGTCGTCTGAAATCACTTCATATTCCCCATCCATCCAGTAATAATCCCTGCCGCGCGGATCCACTCTCTTTATGAATATGTCCTTAAATTTTACTTCACTCTGGTGGGTGAATTTAACCCCCCGGATAAGTCCCGGTTCTACATCGGGAAAATTGATATTTAACAGTACCCTCCTGGGGAGGTTTCCGGTAGCGAGTACAATATCCGCGATTTTCTTTGTAAATTTCGCAGCATAACTGTAATCAGTATCCCTCAAATTATCCATAGACACTGCAATAGATGGCACATCATAGATCGTACCTTCTGTAGCGGCAGATACAGTCCCGGAATATATTATGTTTTCCCCAATGTTTGCGCCCCTGTTTATACCTGATATGAGTATATCCGGCTTCCTTTCAAATATTGCTGTTATGGCAAGTTTTACGCAATCAGCAGGTGTGCCGTCTACAGAATAACCGCAGAAAACATCATTTATATACTCTTTTTTAACAGAAATAGGGTCAAAGACTGTTATGGCATGCCCAACGGCGCTTCTTTCCTTATCTGGAGCTACTATCCTTATATCGAACTTATCATCCTCCAGGAATGTGCAATATAATGTTTTTAACCCTTCCGACTCTATGCCATCATCATTTGTCAGAAGTACGATTTTCTTCTGCATTTTACTATCCTTGATTTTTAAGATTTTTTCTTCAACTTCAGGCGATATGCTGCCTATTACAGACCTGGAAACTATCAATTATTTTTTCTGCCTTTTTTTTTATTTCCTTATATTATTACCTTATATTATAAAATCCGTCCAGTCCGATATATCTTGCCTGGTCATAAAGCTCTTCCTCTATCCTTAAAAGCTGGTTATATTTTGCAACCCTGTCAGTCCTTGAAGGTGCGCCGGTTTTTATCTGTCCGGCATTTACCCCGACTACAATATCTGCTATTGTAGTGTCCTCTGTCTCTCCTGACCTATGGGAAACCACGGCTGTGTATCCTGCTCTTTTTGCCATTTCAATTGTATCAAGGGTCTCCGAAAGAGTGCCTATCTGGTTGACTTTTATCAGCACTGAGTTTGCAACCCCCATCTGTATCCCTTTTTGAAGCCTTTTTGTATTTGTAACAAAAAGATCATCTCCGACAATCTGGACTTTTTTGCCGATTCTATCCGTCAGCATTTTCCAGCCATCCCAGTCTTCTTCCGCCATCCCGTCTTCAATTGAAATTATAGGATATTTTTCAACAAGCGCTTCATAGTACTGGACCATTTCAGCAGGGCTCAGTATTTTTCCCTCGCCTGCAAGATTATATTTGCCATCTTTAAACAGTTCAGTTGCGGCAGGATCCAGCGCTATATACACATCTTCACCCGGTTTGTACCCGGCTTCATTGATAGCCTTGATTATATATTTTACCGCATCTTCATTAGTATTAAGATTTGGAGCAAACCCGCCTTCATCTCCAACAGAAGTGTTCATCCCGTCTTTTTTAAGAACATTTTTTAAAGTGTGAAATATTTCCGCGCATGTCCTTAATGCTTCCCGAAATGATTTTGACCCCAGGGGCATTATCATGAATTCCTGTAAGTCCACGCTATTATCAGCATGCTTTCCGCCATTTAGTATGTTCATCATTGGAGCTGGAAGTAGATGGGAGTTAACACCGCCAATATATTTGTACAATGGAAGGTCAAGCGCCATTGCAGCAGCTTTTGCAGCTGACAGGGAAACGCCAAGGATAGCATTTGCACCAAGTTTTGCCTTATTTTCAGTACCATCAAGGTCTATCATTAGCTGATCGACTTCCCTCTGGTCCAGGGCATCCACGCCTTCTACTTCCGGCGATATTATCTCGTTTACATTTTCGACAGCGTCAATTACACCTTTTCCCATGTATCTTGCATTATCGCCATCTCTGAGCTCTACTGCCTCGAACGCGCCTGTTGAAGCTCCAGAAGGGACAGCAGCCCTACCCATTGCCCCGCATTCAAGGACTGTTTCAACCTCAACTGTAGGATTGCCCCTTGAATCAAGTACCTCGCGCGCATATACTGAAATAATCTCTGTAAATTCACCCATTTTTCTACTCCTTTTAAAATACTTCTTAAAGTCCTAAAGTATTATATAATAATGCAAAAAACCATGCCATATAAAAACTTGCCAGAAATATAAAATGTCAAACTAAAAAAAGTAAATAATAACTTAAAATACAGGTCTTTATCTTGACACTGGTTGACTTTGATTTTATTATTTATGGTTTGGAAATAAATATTTAAATATATGGAGAGAATACCGTGATAATCAAGCTTATGAAAGGTAATCTTACTAAAGTTAAGCTAAAAACATTCTTTAGTAAATTAAATTTAAAAAAAATCCTTGTAATCGCTCTAACCCTGATACCTGCTGCTTTTTTCATGCTAACCGGTTTATCCGGATGTTCAGGCTCTGAATCACAGGAAATCGAGACTTTCACAGTATTGCGGGGAGATATTGTTGAATCAATAACTTCAACAGGAGCAGTAGATGCTAGGGAAATGAGGAATTATTCATTGACCCAGAGCGCAAAAGTACTTGAAATTATCGAGAAAGGAAAAGAGTTCAAAAAGGGCGATACCCTTATAAGGATAGATGATTCAAAAAACAAGCTATATGTCAGCCAGGCTGAAACAAATTTAGAACTGGCAGGAAAATCCATAGAGATGGCTAAAATAAACTACCAGAGCGCTCTCGATGCAAACCATGTTGCTGTCCAGCTTGTAGAATCAAACAATAACCTTGCCGCAACTTCAACACAGAATGCATTTAAGGCAATGGAAGGCGCTAATACTATGGCTGATGCCAATATAAGGGCAGCCCGCAATGCAATTTCAAATGCGGAATTTTACATGGATGAGATAGAGGATGACCCTTACTCTACTACCTCACTTGAAGCCCAGGCAGAAGTCAATATAGAGTCCGCTGAAGATGCTTATAAGCAGGCAAAAGAAAGTTCACAGGCGCAGACAAATTCAGCAGAAGGCGCATATAACCAGGCACTTATAAACCAGTCAATAACTTACTGGTCCGGAATCAATAGCCTTGAAACAGCCCTGGCCCAGATAAAGCTAATGAGTAAAAGCATTGAACAGGCTGAGTTACAGTATGAACTGTCGAAAATAAATATAGAGCTTGTAGAAACAGATAGTGACAATTACAGCATCCTAGCGCCATTTGACGGGATTGTCTTTAATTCAAACTTTGCAGAAGGTGAAACTGCAGGCCCCGGGGTTGCTGCAATATCCGTAATAAGCAAAGACCTTTTAGTAAAATCAGATATAAACGAGACAGATATAACAAAACTGTCAATCGACCAGGAATCCGAACTTACATTTGATGCATACCCGGAGCTTAGTTTCAAAGGAAAGATCACTGATATATCCCCGCTTTCAGAAAACATTGCCGGAATAGTATCTTTTGAGATAACTGTAGAGCCTGACAAGGAAGCTGTCTCTTATCTAAAATACGGTCTTTCTGTAAATCTCTCTGTAATAATATCAAAGGTGGAAAATGTCCTCTATATTCCAATCCAGTCGGTCTATAGTGACAACGGCAAAAGTTATGTTGATAAAATAGATGAGAAAAATGTTATTGAGAAAGTTGAGATAACAACAGGAAATTATAATTATGATTATATCGAGGTAAAATCAGGCCTGGCAGAAGGCGACACCGTAGTAATATCAATTACTGATTCAACTGGAAATGAAACCGGTACCTAGAGCAGTTGACTCACATCAGAGTTTGGAACTAATAATATGGAAGATTGTAAAAATAATGACTGTATAATAGATATTACAGGCATAACAAAAACATATTACCTGGGAAAGATAGGAGTAATTGCTTTAAGAGGTATAGACCTGAAAATACAAAGGGGTGAATTCATAGCAATAATGGGGCCTTCGGGCTCCGGTAAATCAACCCTCATGAATATACTTGGCTGCCTGGACATTCCTGATAATGGCTCTTTCCTCCTTGAGAATATTGATGTCAGCAAGCTGAAAGACGACCAGCTTGCAGATATCAGGAATAAAAAAATAGGGTTTGTGTTCCAGACTTTTAACCTTCTTTCACGCTCAAACACAGTTTCCAATGTAGAGCTTCCTCTGATATATGCAAAAAAAGGCTCTTCTAAAACAAGAAAAGCAAAAATATATGAATCCCTGCAATCAGTAGGGCTGATAGGCTGGGAAAAGCACAAACCCAGCGAGCTCTCCGGGGGTCAGAGACAAAGAGTTGCAATTGCCAGGGCACTGGTAAATGACCCTGCAATAATACTTGCCGATGAGCCAACGGGAAACCTTGATTCTGTAACTGGTGAAGAGATAATGGCAATATTTCAAAACCTGAACAGCAAGGGAAAAACAATACTGCTTGTTACGCATGAGCTGGATATTGCCAGGCATACAAACCGTATAATATATTTGCGTGATGGTCTGATATTTAATGAGGAAAAAATAGAGTGTCCGATAGCTGCAACTGAAATGCTTGCAAAAATGCCACGGCTAGAGGACAAAATAACCAGGACCTGCTAAAGAAGTGAAGAAACATTGACTAAGATAGACTAACTAATATGAAATGGGAAATCCTTAAATGAAGAGATTTGGTGAAAGCGTAAAAATAGCATTCCAGTCACTTGCTGCTAACAAGCTCAGGGCATTTCTGACAATGCTTGGCATCATTATTGGAGTAGGCGCTGTTGTCGCTATGATGTCGATTGGATATGGCGCACAGGAATCCGTGATAAGCAGCGTGCAGGATATAGGCTCCAACCTTATAATAGTAATGCCCGGCAACCGTGAGGAAGAATCCCAGGGATTTGAACAAATGATGGGTGAAGATAAAGACAGGGAGGCCTTGACAATTAATGATGTTAAAGCAATTGAGCGTGAGGCCACACTACTTAATGGCGCTGCACCAACAATCCTTAATTCCTCTATAGTGTCTTATCTCAATAAAAGTGAAATGGTGTCTATTTATGCATCAGATGAAAAAGCTGAGGATATTTATAATTTTAAGATAGACAGGGGCAGGTTTTACAGCCCAAGCGATGTCCAGAATTCCGCGAATGTCGCATTGATAGGCCAGACAGTAATAAACAAGCTTTTTGGCAAGATAGACCCCCTGGGTAAAATAATAAAGATTGACGGAAAAAACTTTACTATTATAGGCACGATAAAACCAAAAGGCAGTGACCAGTTCGGCAATGACCAGGATAACTCGGTCTCCATTCCAATAACTACGGCCCAGAACAAGCTTTACGGAATCGATTATATCAATATGATAATAGCCCAGAGCGCTTCTGAAGAGACGATGGACCAGGCTTCATACGAGATAGAGCGTATATTAAGAAGGTCGCACAATCTTGCTGCAGACGAAAAGAATGATTTTACTGTTCAAAACCAGACCCAGTTGCTTGATATCCTGGGTACAATAACAAATATATTCACTATCACAATTTCAAGCATTGCGGGGATAGCTCTTCTCGTTGGAGGTATCGGCATAATGAATATCATGCTTGTGTCAGTTACTGAAAGGACAAGAGAAATAGGCATCAGGAAAGCTGTCGGGGCAAAAAACAAGGATATCCTGCTTCAGTTTTTAACTGAAAGCGTTGTATTGAGCATTACCGGAGGTATCCTTGGAATATCTTTTGCAGTCATTGTATCGCTCATAGTAAATAATTTTACAATACTGACGACAAGCATTTCAGCATTCTCAATAATACTTGCACTTACATTTTCCACAATAGTGGGCCTTTTCTTTGGCATATATCCTGCAATGCGGGCTGCGAGATTGAACCCGATTGAAGCTTTAAGATATGAATAGGTACAAAATAATAAAACCAGGCTCTGTTTAAAGAGCCTGGTTATTTTTGAATTCCTATATTTACCTATTGATTTCTACTAATTCTTTCCTGCCGGAAATAATTTTTTTATATTTTTATTTTTTCTCCTGTTCCTGTGCCTGAGCCTGGGTCTGGGTCTGGGATTTCATCATTGCTCTTCTCCTGTTTTTAGCTCTCAGACTTTGCCAGATAATAATTATTATAATGCCTGCCAGCAATAGAAGCGGGCTTATTATAATAATTCCCATCGTTATGACTCGTAAAGTTGTAAGCGCGCCTCGTGCGCCTCTCTTTACAGCGCCAAGGAAACCGCCCCCAGTTGAGTCGGTTATTGCCTGGGGTTCTGCTAAATATACATCGATTGTTGAATATGCTATAAGATTATCCAGGTAGTTCTGCCTCCCCTTTATAACTTCTATCTGGCCTTCAACATTGCTTAGTTCTCTTTGAACTTCAATGCTGTCCTCTACCTTCACTGATTTTTCCATAAGCTGAAGAAGGCTTTGCCTTTGTGCCTCGAGGTTTTTCAGCCTGCTCTCATTATCCACATACTCCTGAGTGACATCAGAAACATTGATAGATATGTTCTGTACCGTACCCATTTCTTTTATCTTATTGATCACAGCATCAAAATTATCCTTATTAACCCTGATAGTTATAGTTCCGCTTGTCATATTACCTTCAACGTCCGAATAACTTTGGGAATTGCTCACATAACCGCCATACTGCTCCGCCAGGCTTGCAATAGAAAAAAATGTTTTTTCAAAGGCACCTTTCTCAACTTCAATCTGGGCAGACGCATTTTTTATAAGTTTTGTATTTATTACCTGGGAGGTAGCCACATCAGAACTGCCTGCCTGGGTATAAAGTTCCCCGCCGGTATCTACTACTGCTTCGGATGGTACTGTGGTAGCTGCTGACTGATCCATTAACATCTCTTTCTCAACAGGGGCTTCCGTAAGAACATCCCTGGACTCCACACCTTCAGCATAATCCCCATATCCGCCTGCAGCTTCCTCTACAGATTGTGCAATAGAACAACCTGTAAAGATAAACGCTATTATGATTGCCGCTGTCAAAACCCCTATTACAATTTTTGACTTTTTGCCTTTCATGGTCACCTCACATGATAAATTTTTATATATTTTATTTATTAATAATTATCGAAAAAATTATGCCATAAATTAAGGTAATTATAATTAAAAAATCTAATACTTGATTTCACCGGAAACATTAAGTATAAAAGCTTTATAGTCAGGCATTAATAATATTTTTTCCTGGCGTAAATTTTCATAATCGAAATCCATTAAAGTAAGCACATTTGAAGTTAGCACACCACCGTCCTTGTCTAAAAATAATACAGTTATATTCCCGCTGTACATCGTATTTTCTGCAATATTCTTTATATCCAGGTATAAAATCCCTGTACTGGCATCAGTTTTATTTATCTCTTCATTAGAAGTGGATATTGTATCATCCGGGCTTTCAGAAGTTACATCACCTGCAGCGCCTTCATTGTCCTGCAGGTATTTTTCGACCTTATATTTAATACTAAGACCAGGGTAATCAACTGGTATATATGCATTTATATTATCAGCATCACTATCGAGGCTATAAACAGCTTCAAAAAGGACCGGTGATTGAGGTACTTCCATCCCTTCCGCCTGAGGCTGGTCATATATGTCTTGCTGCAAACCGTCTTTCAGCGCTTCCTGCGAGCCCGTTTCCACTGATTCCTGCGAGCTATCTTTCAAGTCTTCCTGCAGTGTGCTGTTTTCGGCGGGCGATTCAACAGATGCTATTTCTCCTGCCGCTGATGTTTCTTCCTGTGGTTGGCTGTCGGGAATACTTCTTTCTGCTGATAATGCCATCTCCTGCATTGTCTCTGTTTCTTCCTCTGCTGATTTTACTGCTGCTATTGTTACACCTGATGCAGTGCCTGTATCCATAATATATTTGACGCCAAAGTAGGTACCTATTACCAGTACTATAACTGCTGCAATGCCTGCAGCCAGCCTGGGGAATATATTAAATGACAGCTTGCGCATACCTGCAGGTTCAAGCTTAAACTCCTCAACCTGTATTTCATCACCAAGCTCATAGATTCCGGCAGGGATTTCTTTCCTTAAGAACCTGCCATCCGGAGCAAGTAAGATACAGTGATCTTTTTGTATTTCTACTATTACTGATTTCATATATTCCTCGTTGTCATATCCAGGAAACTATATTTTTTAACAATTGCTACAACAAGAGCTATAATATATATTCGTCCGCGTTCTATTTTTTTCCGGTGTATTGTCAGCTTTTTTTCAAGCATTTTTATTGGAAGTCTTTTAGTCCTGTATAGCTCGTCAAGAAGGGTTTTATCGCGTGAGATGAGAATTGCAATTCTTATATACTCATTTCTTAAGTTATCCTGCCTGGGACATATCCTTACAAGTTCATTAAAACTTATGCCCCATTGGCCAAGTTCCCGGGTATACTCTATTATTTCATATTTCCTGTCTTCAGCCTCACTATCATATGCAAATAGTTCTACCGATTTTTTATCAATAAGGCCTGATGTAGTATTATCTTCCCCGTTATCATAGCTGATTAAAGCTGACGAGAATTTCGATTGTTTCCTGAAGTAATCTATAAGCCTGTTGGATATTACAAGCCTTGCAAAGCTTAAGAATTTACCTTTATTTATATCATAAGTATTTATTGCTTCATTAAATGCTAAAAGCCCTATGGACAGCTCATCATCAACACCGTATTCCACAAACTTGCCGAGCCTTTTTTGTATTACGCTTGCAATGAAAGGCTTAAATTGTGTTATAAGTGTGCTTGTTTTTTCCCTGTCGCCTCTTGTATCAAGGACTCTCTCTTCAAGGGTTTGTGTTTTTGAAAATATTACCAACCCCCGCTGGCACCTCCACCACCGGAGGAGCCGCCACCAAATCCCCCGAAACCTCCGCCGCCACCGCCGGAAGAGCCTCCAAAACCACCAACAAACCCCCCTCCTGAACTGCGGGTCTTTTTTGGAATAGTGACTGTTCGCTGGTCATGGTATCCACAGGCTATTCCCGTAGGATAAATATATGTGCAATCCCTTTCTTCAAGCATTTTGCCAGTGGTGGTATAAGTTGCCTGCTGTATCACAGTAGTCTTGATTTTCAGCTTGATTTTCCTGCATTTTGGGCACTTTCTCCTGAATATCGATTTTATGCCGGTAATTATAGAAATTATTAAAAAAACAGGTATACAACAAAAAAAGAAAGGGTTACCCTGCATTCCCCTGAAGAAATCGGTAAAACCAAAACTGCTGGCTGCCTGTTCAGTTTCAATTGTAGTTGTATAGCTGTATTCCTCATATATTTTATTAGCTATTGCTGCAACGCCTTCATAGACACCGCCGTTAAAATCCCCAGCCTTAAGTCTTGGAGTTATTATTTCATCCACTATTTCTTTTGCTTCAAGGTCAGTAATAGCACCTTCAAGACCATAACCTACTTCAATCCTCAATGGCCTGTTCCCGGGCTCTCCTTCAGGAGAAATCAGTAGTAATACGCCATTATCCCCTTTAGCTTCCCCAATTCCCCATTTTTCAAACAAACCTACGGCATATTCCTCCTGGGTAATACCTTGAATTGTGGGCACAATAGCTACAGCTATTTGAGCCCCTGTAGCCTGCTCCACTTCAAAACACAAATCCTCGATTTTATTTTTCCAATCAGGGTCCAGGAGGCTTACATAGTCATTTACATAGGATGAATATTCCGGGTATTCAACATCGCCATAAACTGTTTCTATATTTGAAAATAGTGAAGCTAAACAGGCTGATACTGAAATCATCAAAATAAAAAACAAGCATGAGCTTATTTTTTTTATTTTTTTGTTTAAGAAAAAAAACCCATTTTTATAAAACATATAATCTATAACAAAAAAGAATTTTCAAGAATGTTAAAAAATAAACTCCTGATAAATAAATCTCAGGTTTCTATTCATCAAGGTTTAAATCCACTTCAGGCGCTGTCTCTGCCCCGGGCACTGCTTCAAAAAATTCCTTGAGTGTAAAGCCGAAAAGCCCTGCAACAAAATTGTTGGGGAAGAGCCTGATATAGGTATTATAATCCTTTACTGATTCATTATATCTCATTCTTTCAACAGCTATCCTGTTTTCAGTACCCTCCAACTGTGTCATCAAATCCTTAACAACCTCGCTTGCTTTAAGTTCCGGAGTATCTTCCACAATAACATTTAAATCTCGGATAAAAGAAGTTATCTGTGGTTCTATTTTCTGGCTTACACTTTCAATCTGGCTTGGAGTCTCGGCACTTTTAATTCCAGCCCGCGCATTTGCAATTGACTCAAATATGTCTTTTTCTAACTTCATATAAGCCTTTACGCTTTCAGCAAGATTTGGAATAAGCTGAAGTCGCCTGTCATATACATTCTGCACTTGCGCCCAGGCATTATCCACTGATACTTCCTTGGTTACCATATTATTCCTGCCCCCAAAGATAACTGAAACAGTTATTACCACAAGAATCAGCACAACTACTGCAGCTATTACCCCTCCAATGCATCCGGACGAAAATCTCCGTGGCGCCGCAGGTGCTGGCCCCTGGCCCTGGCTGGCCTGCTGCTGGACTGGTGACTGTTCTGGTGGCTGTTCTGGTGGCTTTTCTGGTGTTTGATTGTTTACAACCATTTTAATTCCTCCTTATAGGATATTTTAAAATAAACAAAATTTTTAAAATTGACATAATCTTAAAAAATCTACGATCTCTTGCAAACTTTTACAACAGCAGGCCGCATCAGGAAATCATTTAATTTATAACCCTTCCTAAGGACTTCAAGCACTGTCCCTTCCGGGACCTCTTTTACATCCTGTGTAATTACTGCCTCGCATTCTAACGGATCAAACTCTTTGCCTTTGGGATCGACAACAGATACCCCTTCTTTCTGGAGAGTCTCCATAAGCTTGCCATGGATCATTTTAACCCCTCTGAAAAAATCATCATTTTCTACTTTGAGATCCTCGCCTATTGCCAGAGCATTTTCAAAGCTGTCTATAACAGGAAGCATTTTCCCAATGAGATCCTTGTTAGCCCTTAATATAGTATCTTCCTGTTCCCTTGCCATCCTTTTGCGATAATTATCATAATCTGCGTGCAGCCTTTTCAGCCTGTCAAGATATTCTTCCTCAAGTTTTTTATAATGGGCAAGTTCTTTACTGAGCAGGTCAATCTCATCCTTGAGCTCTTTTATCTCAAAGTCATAATCCTGTTCAATTTTATCCGGCCCTTTTTCAGACTTTCTTTTAGCCTTCTGAATTTCCTCGAATATCTCGTCCCCATTTCCTGAACCATGCTTTTTATGCTTTTTATCTTCCATTCAGCTTTACCTTCCTTTTTTGAGTTTAAATTGCGGATTTAGAATCCGGGGAGATTAAGAGTATTATAATATATATAAAAATATTTCTAAATAAAAGTCTTATCAAAAACTATTTTCCACTTGCTATTTTCCTCCAATAAATATATGTACTTCTTATACTGGCTTGTGTCCCCATTGGTATATTTTACTTCAAATTCAACAACTACTTTGCTCATTTCGTCTTCATAACCAAGATATACAATTCTGAGGACTTCAATATTTTCAATGCCAGACATTATTTCGGAAAGTTCCCTCAGGAATTTTTCCTTGCTGACATTCCGTTTATCCTTGTCAAGTATAAAATTATCATAAACATAGGAAGCATCCTGGTTGGCCATTGAATATATGAAGTCAAGTACAGCCTTTTCAGGATCAGTCTTGAAAAAATAGGAGATATCAAATTTATTGTCATACTGCCTGCAGCCTGAAAAAACAAATAAAAAGCTGGAGAGCATTAAAACAAATAATATAAATATTATAGATTTAATGATAAAAGTCCGGCCTTGTTTATTGCAGTTATTGTATCTCACTATTTTCTTGCTCCATAATAAATACACTATTTATAATGACTGATATGTGCCATATCTGTATCTATTTATGTTTTAATATTGCTATATATTAAATACACTTTTGATTCCTTCAAAGACTCCCCTGTTGACAATTCCAGTTACATTTTCATGTTTTTCAATGCTGGTATTCGTTTTTAAAAGAGTTGAAACTTCACTTCTATTATTGCAGGACCCTTCTTCTAAAAATGCATCAATAGTTTTTAAAACGCTTGCCGCTGCTGCCCCCCGATTGTAACCACCTTCAAGCACAAGTCCAAATGGAATCCTTTTATCGAACAGTCCAATCAATATAAGCATTATTTTCCTGAATGAATCATCTTCCAGATTAATTGATGATAGGAGGTCCAATCTATGCGCATCATATCCAGCACTAATAAGAACCAGTTCCGGCCCGAAATTTAATAAAAGCGGCGAGATTATTTTTTCAAACGCATAAATATAATCAGGCTCCCCTGAACCTGGGCTTAAAGGAATATTGAGAGTAAAACCCTGGCCCTTGCCGGTCCCGGTATCAGTATAATATCCTGTGCCGGGATAATGCGGATACTGGTGCAGTGAAATATAAAAAACTTTGTCATCATCATAGAATATACTTTGCGTTCCATTCCCGTGATGCACATCAAAGTCAATTATTGCAATCTTGCCTGCAATGCCTTTTTTTAATGCATAGCGCGCAGCGATTGATATGTTATTGAATATGCAAAAACCTGTCCCTTCGTCGCTGAAAGCATGATGCCCCGGTGGCCTGACAAGCGCTAAAAACACTTTCCTCTCTGAATACGGGCTATCCTTCATATTGCCATTACCCATATAATTATTTTTTATGGAGTTATTAACTATGGCACCATTGTTTATAGAGCTGCTGCTGATATAGTCTATTCCATTTATACAGCCTCCTGCAGCCAGCAGGGCACAATCATAAGTGTGTCCCGATACTACTGTGTCAGGATCAATATTGCAGGCAATGCCAGATCCTGATATTTCTTTTATGTATTCTATATATTCCCTGGTGTGGACCAGGCAGACAGAATCAAGACTTGAAGGAGACGGGCTTACAAAATGCATGCGCCTTAAATGTCCTGATTTTCTGACTGCTTCAACAATTCCTGAAAGCCTCCTGGCATTTTCACAGTGCAATGGACCCGTATCGTGCTTTAAGTAAAAATCATCATAAATTATCTGCATTATTAATGTGGATATCTGGAGTCTTGCAAAAAATCAGTCAACGCTTCTACTATCGAATTGCTTATTCCCATCTGGTAATCAGTTCTCAACAGGTTTTCCCTGTCAAGCTTGTTTGAGATAAAAGCCGGTTCAATAAGTACCGCTGTCATAACTGTCTCCTTAAGTATAGTATAGCTTGCACCATGTATCCTGCAGTCAACAACATCAAGATATTTTATCAGCTTGTCCTGGACAAGATTTGCAATAGTTTTTCCAGCTACAGAAAAAGACTTCAACCCTTCAAAATAAAAACAGCAGCTCCCGTTTGCATCGCTGTCTGATGAAAAGCCAAGGTTAAGGCTTATTAAAATATCTGCATTACTCCTGTTTGCAAATTTTATCCTGTCAGATAAAAAAATACTGGCATTATCATCTTCATTTACTGTTATTGCAGATTCAATACCTATGTGCATCATTGTGTCCTTACAGAAATTGGCTATACTCCTGCATATATAGATCTTGTCTTTGAAATAACTCAGACTGTCTGCAGTATCATTTGTGTTCTCTCCATAATCAATTATTATCTTGAATCCACCTTTTTCTCCCAACTTTAAATACTCTTTTACTGCAGGATAATTGGACGACTGGTGGGAATCAATTATTCTTTTCAGGTTTTTTAAATGCTTAAGAGTAGCTCCGCCAAGGATACCATCAACAGATATTTCCATGTTTTTCTGGAATTCAACCAGGGCCTTGTGGGTTTTTATACAAAAAATACCGTTTTCCTTATATTTGTAAAATCCAAGTGTTTTAAGCCAAAGTTGCAGGGTTCTTACGTCGTCACCCCTGAAAGGAGGATTCTTTAGATAAAGCATTCTTTCGCCTATCTTATAGCCGGCATCCAGCAGCTCCTGCCAGGTTTGTGCATCTGCTACGCCTGTTGCATCAATGCCCCTATCCTGCTGGAACTTTTTCACTGCATCTGTTGTAGAGGGTCCCATCAAGCCATCGATTTCACCCCTGCCAAGTTCATATCCAAGGGATTTTAACCTCCTCTGTAATTCAACGACTTTTGCGCCTGTAAAACCTTTCTTTGAAACCATTGCCTAATCCTTTTTGCCTATAGGTCATAAAAGACCATCTAAATGCTTATCTGCAAATGTAGCTGCAATTGCACCATCAGCCACAGCAGTAATAACCTGCCTTAGTCTGGTATTCCTTACATCGCCTGCTGCAAACAATCCCTTCTGTGCAGTCGACATGCTGGAATCTGTAATAATAAACCCGTTTTCATCCAGCTCTGCTATTCCCTCCACCAGCTGGCTGTTTGCTTTAATACCGATATATTCAAAGACTCCATCGATTTTCTTTTTGGTCCTTCTGCCGTTTTTAACATTTTTTATCAGGACTTCTTCAAGTCTTTCCGCTCCGGAAAATTTCTCTATCACTGAATCCCATATAAATTCTATCTTCCCATTTTCAAACGCCCTGTTTTGCAGGGTTTTCACTGCTCGAAGCTCATTCCGCCTGTGCACCACATAGACTTTTTTTGCAAACTTTGTTAAAAAAAGCGCTTCCTGTATTGCAGCATTGCCGCCCCCTGCAACAATTACTTCCTTATCATAGTAAAGAGCTCCATCGCATGTTGCGCAGTACGATATTCCTTTACCAGTATATTCGCTTTCGCCTTCAACATAAAGCCTGGTCGGGCGCGCACCCGTTGCTATTATTACGGTTTTTGCAATGGCTTCAAGATCTTCTCCCGTACATTTAAATTTATATTTACTAAAACCAGATTCCTCCTGTAACTTCAATGAATCTATCTGTTTATACTCTTCAGGCACTATGCCAAATTTCTTGCAATGTTCGATTATATTCTGCATAAGGTCAAAACCGGAAATATCTTCCCTGAAACCCGGATAATTCTCAATATATTCTGTTGTGATTATCTGGCCGCCTGCCATGACCCTGTCAAAAATGCTGAACTTGAGTGCAGACCTGGCAGCATAAATAGCTGCCCCCAAACCGGCCGGACCTGCACCAATGATAATCAAATCCGTTTTTAACTCTTTCAATTTATTCTCCTAAAAAATACTCATCGCAACCAGACAGGTAACTGCTATTGCCTGTATCTTTTCGCTGCATCCTTTATTCGCGCTTCAAGTTCTTCTTCTGTCTTTATGCCTGAAAGGTCCAGGTCAAGATCCATTAATAATTTTATCAGGGTTCGAACTATTTCTGTATTGGCAATTTTGTGGCCACCGGCTCTCTTGCATTCAATTCCGAGGTTTTCAAGAAAAGATACCATTCCTGAAGGCATTGTAATAGGGACCCTGAAATAATCTTGTTTCTTTTCCATTTACACTCCTTAACATATTGTTTTGTATTTTTATGTATATGAGTATATATATCAAAATCCATATTGTCAAATAGGCTATTCTCAATACTTGTTAGCGATAAAGCATAAAAAGAATAATAAAAATTTATAGAAACATCCGGCAATTATGAGTTGGAGTAAGTTACCTGACAGGTAAAGATAAGCTATGGCTTATCTTTTTTTTGAGTTCATTATATAATTATGGTTCTTGAAAATTCTTGTATTTTAATATTCCAATAATAGTATAAGATAAGACAGAATTTTTTCATAAAGGATATTTTTTGCAAAGGAGGCAAAATGAATGAACATAATCTGGTTCATAATGTATTCTTTACCTTAAAAGATACATCAGACACAGCAGTCAAAACACTGGTAGAAAGCTGTTACACATACCTTAAAGACCAGCCTGGCATTCTTTATTTTTCTGCAGGACAATTAGTGGCCGAGCATAACCGGGATGTCAATGTTACAGATTATCAAGTAGGATTGCATGTGGTATTTACTAACAAATCCAGCCATGATCAATATCAGGATGCAGAAAAACATAAGATTTTTGTAGACAATAATAAAGCCAATTGGGAAAAGGTACGCGTCTTTGATACTTATGTCGGGTAGATTTAGCCGGAGGCCTGGAGTTTTTTTACAGCAAATTTCCTATATTTTATATACATATACTTTTTCTTTTTCATCCTGATTTGTAATATCCCAGCCGGGAAAGTTGAATGTGTTTGATATAATTCGTGTGCCGTGGCGCAGTTCTTGTTCAAACTTTTGCATAAGTCTTATGTTTGTGTCTTGCAGTAGATAGACTATTATAACATCTGCCCGGCTCAGATCCTGATAGTAAAAATTCCCCAGAATAACATCTACCCTATTTTGATATTTTAATAATGAGATTTTAACCTTTGACCATAAATATCTAAGGGGATCGATTTCAATACCTACAGCTCTTGCGCCAAAAGATTGGGCGGCTTCAATTATTATTCTGCCATCACCCGATCCTAAATCATAAACCAGCTCACCCGGTTTTATTTGGGCAAGCTCTAACATTCTATGCACAGTTTTATGACGCGTTGGTATCCAGGGTGCTCCAAACAATTGAGTCCATGCTATAAAAGCAAGTACTAATATTATTAATATCATTACTAAGGTAAAAATATCCATATTTTTTTCAGGACAATTCTCTGTGATAGATTTTCTGATTATTTATTAATTCTTAATTCATATGCCTATCATTTTACATACTATTTAGTAAATAATATAGGCTTCAATCT
>CAYGYY010000001.1:0-58865 GCA_964354265.1 uncultured Actinomycetota bacterium | reverse complement strand
CAAAAGGAGAAATAAGAGACCAATATGCTCATGCAATAGATATAGTCCCAACTATTTTGGAAGCTCTTGGCATTGAACCACCAGAAACTATCAGGGGCGTTACCCAATCGCCGATAGAAGGTGTTAGTTTTGCTCATACATTTGAGGATAAAAAAGCTGCAGGCAACCACCATACCCAGTATTTTGAAATGATGGGACATCGCTCGATTTATCATAAAGGGTGGAAAGCAGTATGCCCGTGGCCGGGGCCTTCATTTACTGAAGCAGGTCAGGGATTTGGTATGCCAATTCCTTCAGAAAAGCTTGTAGAACTGGATGCTAACCACTGGGAACTGTATAATTTAGAGAATGATTTTGCTGAAAATCATAATCTTGCTGAAACAGAGCGGGTTAAATTAATAGAAATGATAGCAACATGGTATGTTGAAGCAGGCAAATATAATGTTTTACCAATTGACGGGAGGGGTGCACAGAGATTTGGCGATGAACGTCCCTTAATTGCAGCAGAACGTAACAAGTATATATATTATCCCGGAACACAGTCAGTCCCTACATTTGTTACAGCAAGAGTTTTAAATAGATCTCACAGTATTACAGCTGACGTAGAGATTACTGCTGGAGGTGCTGCTGGAGTTCTTCTCTCACATGGGGGAAATGATGGAGGATACACTTTCTTTATGAAGGCTGGGAAGCTCCATTATATTCATAGTTATGCTGCAAAGACTTATTTTCATGTTGAATCAATTGACTCAGTTGCAGAAGGCCGCCATCAACTGCGTTATGAGTTTGAGGTTACAGGCCGGCCTGATATCCTTAAAGGAAAAGGTGCTCCTGGCAGGGGGCAACTTTATATTGATGGAAAATTAGTTGGACAAATTGAGATACCTGTGACAACCCCAATAATGCTGGGCCTGACCGGCGGCGTTACCTGTGGATCGGATCCGGGTTCATCTGTCACTCCTGAGTATGAACCGCCGTTTAATTTTACTGGCAGAATATTTAGTGTGGTTATTGATGTAAGTGGTGAAATGATAAAAGATACTGAAGCAGAAATGCGAGCAGTTATGGCAAGACAGTAAGATTTATTTCAAGGGAGAAAAATAATGAAAAAAGCATTACTGCTTATATTGGCTATAGTAATAATAGCTTCAATGCCGCTGCTTGGAATTGCATGTAAAAGCGTACCTGCAGAAGAGACAGTTGCAGATGAAACAACTGTTACGGAAACCACCGCAACAGAGACAACTACTGCAGAGACAACAGTTGCTGAGACTACATCTGCCGAAGGCGATAACAACTATGCTCCCCAGTCTGTAGATGATCTTATGTGGAAAAACATATCAAATTTCCTGACACAATCTTATTTAAAAGACGATCTGGAGTTTATGACAGAAGAGGACAAGAAGTTTCAGTTTTACATGATAGACTTAAATGAAGATGGACAGGACGAATACTTTGTTCTCCTGGCATCTCCGTATTTCTGCGGGAGCGGCGGCTGCACAATGTTGCTCCTTGACAGGTATGCTGAATTAATTACAAAATTTACAGTTATTGAGCCTCCTTTATATGTTTCACAAGAAAAGACAAACGGATGGAGAGACCTTTTAGTCTATAGCGAGGGCACAAACAGGGACCTGGTCTTTGACGGCACAACTTATCCTTCTAATCCAAGCGTTGCGCCGGAAAGCGATAAAGAGCCAGACGACAGTTATGAGGTGCTTTTTGATGCAGTCAATAACCCGGCAAAGACCTATGTTTTTTATGAAATAGAAAATTAAGTAAATCATTCTAAGACATTAATACTTATAAACATACCGGTTCAAATGCGCCAATATTTCATTACCCGGGGCTCTATTTAACTTTTAGTTTAGTAATCTTGCATTTATAACGACAATTATATTACTCAGAGACATTAAAACAGCACCAACCAAGGGACTCAATAATATGCCTGGTGGATATAAGAGAACTGCAGCAAAGGGATAGCAAAAATATTGTAACCAATTGCCCAAATAAGATTTTGGAGCATTTTACTATATGTTGCACTCGAAAGACTCAAAATATAAGAACCCAGAAAGATTAGGCGCCCTATGGACATAAAACCTTTGTCACAAAACCAACCGCTTCATCCGGATTGTCTACTATCCTGTAAAGATTGCTGTCCTCAGGATTGATAGTGCAATGTTTCTCCAGAAGGCATTCATTTATCCAGCTATATAATCCTTTCCAGTATTCGCTGCCGTAAAGAGCAATTGGAAAATGCTCGATTTTGCCAGTTTGCACCAGGGTTAGCGCTTCAAAAAACTCATCGAGCGTGCCGAATCCGCCCGGAAAAATAATGTAGCCCACGGAATATTTTACAAATATGGTCTTTCTTACAAAAAAATACCGGAATTCAAGTGATATATTCTGGTAAATATTAGTTTGTTCTTCAAATGGAAGGGCTATTTTACAACCGATTGAAAGCCCGCCCGCCTGGAAAGCGCCTTTATTAGCAGCTTCCATTATTCCGGGTCCGCCGCCAGTTATTATGCCAAATCCTTTTTTGGCAAGCAGGGCTGAAGTCATTTCTGCAGCTTTGTAATATTTGCTTTCCGGTTTTATCCTGGCTGAGCCAAAAAAAGTAATACACGGGCCAATGCCTGCGAGAGCATCAAAACCATCGACAAACTCGCTCTGGATACGCAGAACCCTCCAGGGGTCGGTGTGAACAAAGTCATCTTTAGCCTGTCCTGATGCCTGGAGCAATTCCCGGTCTTCATGTTTATAGGGGTTTTTTTTCTTCATTATTTTTCTTTCTTATTTAATTAATAACTTTCAAAAAATCATGTTTGTAAAATTTAATTTATGCCAAAAAATTTATTTTATTTTTAATCTATATTATCTTCCAAATCTATTATTCTGGAATACTTAATATTCAAGAAAACTTATCCCGGTAATTTAGCGCAGAAATCTTCAATCCTGTCCATGCCTTCTTTGATTTTTTCAAGCGATGTTGCATAGCTTATCCTGATATAATCATTGTCGCCAAATGCTCCCCCTGGCACAACAGCGACTGCTGCCTTTAATAAAAGTTCACCTGCAAAATCAAAAGAGCCCTTAATTTTATCATCGAAGAAACTGCTTACTTTTGGAAACACATAAAAGGCGCCTTCCGGCAACACGCATTCCATACCTTTTATTGCAGCAAGCCTTTTATAAATATAATCCCGTCTTTTTTCATATTCTTTTCTCATCAATTCAACTGAGGCCTGATTTCCATCAAGTGCTTCAATTGCAGCCCATTGAGCAGGTGTGCATGGATTTGAAGTTGACTGATCCTGTACTTTTGTCATTTGTTTAATTATTTCCCTGTCAGCAGCACAATAACCTATCCTCCAGCCTGTCATTGCATAGGTCTTTGATACTGCATTGATTGAAATAGTTTTAGCTTTCAGGTCCGTGCTTAAAGCTGCAATACTGTAATGCTTTGCGTCGCCATAGAGGAATTTCTCATAGACTTCATCTGAAATGATAAAGATACCATTTTTAAGGCATATTTCCCCTATTTTTTCAATCTCATTTTTCCTGCAAACTACCCCTGTTGGGTTGCTTGGACTGTTCAATATAAAGAGTTTTGCTGTACCATCACCAGCCGCACTTCCATATTTATCCGCAATTTCAGAAAAATGCCCGACATCTATACTCAGGCTATCCTTAAAGTTCACAAACTCAGGGATCCCTTCTGATAAAATGACCTGCTGGCTGTAACTTACCCAGAAAGGTTTTGGTATTATTACTCTATCGCCGCGATTAATAAAAACCCTCATAATATCATCAAGTACCTGTTTTGCACCGTTACCAACAAGTATTTCACTTAGCTCATAGCTTAATCCGTTATCTCTTTCAAACTTTTTTAATATGGCCTCTTTTAACTCCTTTATTCCTGTACTTGCAGTATATCTTGTCTTATTCTGGTCAATAGAGAGTTTTGCAGCGCTTTTTATGTTCTCAGGGGTATCAAAATCAGGCTGGCCTATCCCAAAGCGAATAACACTCCTGCCTTCTTTTTTAAGTATACTATCAAGTTCATCGGCCTTTTTCTCCAGGGCAAACGTGGGGCTTTCTTCAACATTTAAAACCCTTCCAGAAAATCTTATGCCTTTATTTTTTAAATCATTGATTCCGGGTTCATGCATATATTCCTCCTATGTTTGAAGTTTTTAAAATACATGTAATTATTACGTTATAATTGTAGCTTAGTTTTGCCGCTTATTTAATAAAAATGGCTGGAATTTTATTAAATTACCATATTGCCATGCGTCTTTAACCCGGTGGTTTCAGATCTTAGATATTATTTGTATTTTCGATATAATTATTCTGTGCCGATATAATCGATATAAATCTGTTGCATAGTGAAGCATGAATTACTTTTTTAGCTCTGTGTCAGGAAATATTCTTGCTGCTTTTTATTCGTTTTATAAGCTTAGGGACAACCTCAAATAAATCACCGACAATGCCAAAATTTGCAATCCTGAATATAGGCGCATCCGGGTCTCTATTTATTGCAATTATCATATCTGAGGTCTGCATGCCAGCAAGGTGTTGTATAGCCCCTGATATCCCGCAAGCTATATATATCTTGGGATTGACTGTTTTGCCTGTCTGACCGACCTGGTGAGGATAAGAGATCCAGTTCGAGTCTACAGCAGCCCTGGAGGCACCCACTACTCCACCCAGAAGGTCTGCGAGCTCTTTTAAAAGAGAAAAACTATCAGGACCGCCAATTCCCCTTCCCCCGGACACAATAACATCATAGTCTGTCAGGTTTATGCTCTGGCCTGTCTCCGTTTCAACCGATAAAAGTTTATACCTTGACTTGAAATTCCCGGTATCAAGATTAATAAATTCTATTTTATTTTCATATCCCTTATCAGTATAGGACCCTACCTTTTCCATAACATGCGGACGTACCGTCGCCATCTGCGGTTTTGCATTTCTTGTTATTATAGTAGCAAGAATATTGCCGCCAAATGTAGGGCGGGTCTGGAGCAGTATCTTTTTTTCTTCATCTATTGCTAAGGCAGTGCAATCAGCTGTAAGTCCGGTTTTAATTATTGCTGCAACCTTAGGGATAAGGCTTCTGCCAAAGCTAGTTGCGCCGGCAAGAAAGATATCAGGCTTATATTTATGAATGACCTGTACAAGCGCTTTTGAAAAAATATCATCGATATTATGTTCAAAGACAACATCGTCAATTACATATAGCATATCAGCGCCATACCTGAATACACTTTTTTTAGCATCGTCACTTAGATTGCTGCCAACAAATATTCCTGATAACATGGTTTTAAGCCCGTCTGCAAGCTTTCTGCCCTCACTAAGCAATTCATAGCTAACATCTGCGATGCTTCCCGTATGCTGCTCTATGAATACCATGACCCCTTTGTAATGCGATAAATCCTTATGGGACTCGATAAGGCCAGTAATCTCTATCGAATCATATTTGCATGTTTCAATGCAGGCGCCGCAGAATATGCAGTTCTCATTTATTTTAGCTTTTTTATCAATTATCTCTATTGCATCATACATGCATACATTCCTGCATAAAGTGCATCCGGTACATGTTATTTCATCAACTATGATTTCCAATTCTTACCATTTCCTTTACTTAATATATATATGTAACATACTTAATTTTGTTATTCTAAAGAATATTTAACTCTTTGAATTTATTGTAGAGCTCATCTACCTGTTCATCAGGGGTACCTTCAAGCATTTTTACCTCGTAATGATGCCTGGGTGTGAATATTTTTATTACCTGGGTATAAGAACCTGAAAGACCTATGGTCTCATCTTCAAGAGCAAGCTCATTCTTGCCCCATACAGGTATCTGCTCATTTTTTGCTTTCAGTTTTCCGCGGAGCGAAGGCACCCTGGGTATATTTATGTCCTTGCCCACCGAAATTGCAGCAGGAAGCCTTACCTCTATTGTCTCGTACCTGTCTTCCATAAGTCTTTTAACCGTTATTTTATTCCTGTTTATCTCAACTATGCTGCTTGCATATCCAATGAAAGGTATATGCATCATCTGTGCAAGTTCCGGCCCCACCTGGCCAGTATCGCCATCAAGAGTCTGCTTACCAAGTATTATTAGCCGCCAGTCCTCTATTTTTTTTATGGCATTTTGAAGTGTAAGGGCAGTGGCCCATGTATCCGCACCTGCAAAAGCCCTGTCTGAAAGCAGTATTGCTTTATCAGCCCCGAGCGAAATAGCTTCCCGTAAGATAGATTCGGATTGATGCGGCCCCATTGTGATAGCTATGACTTCTATTTCTTCCTTTATTTCCGGGCCCTGACACAGCCTTTCCTTTAATCTTATGCCTTCCTCTATAGCATAAGTGTCAAAAGGGTTTATGACTGTCTCTACACCTTCCCTTATCAGCGTATTGGTCTCAGGGTTTATCCTTATTTCAGTTGTCCCCGGAACCTGTTTTATGCATATTATTATCTTAATCTTTACCACCCCGCTCCACGTTTAATAAGATCCAGAGCAATTATATTTCTTTGAATCTGGTTTGTTCCTTCATATATCTGTGTTATTTTTGCATCCCTCATCATCTTTTCAACAGGGTACTCTTTCATATAACCGTATCCTCCAAGAATCTGGACAGCATCTGTGGTGACCTTCATCGCAACATCTGAAGCATATAGCTTGGACATTGCCGAAAGTTTAGAGATGTTCTTCTCACCACTGTCTATAACTTTTGCTGCATGATATACAAGTGCCCTTGCAGCCTCAACCTGCGTTGCCATATCTGCAAGCATGTGCTGGATTCCCTGGAATGCCGAGATAGGCTGCCCGAACTGGTGTCTTATTTTAGAATAGTTTATTGCTTCTTCCAGCGCTGCCTGCGCTACTCCTACGGCCTGGGCTCCTACAGCTGGCCGGGATTGGTCGAATGTCCGCATCGCCGTTACAAAACCCATTCCCTCGCTTCCCAGGATATTCTCACGCGGCACCCTGCAATCTATAAAAATAAGCTCCCTCGTTGCAGAGGCCCTTATGCCAAGCTTGTTTTCCTTTTTGCCAAACTCAAAACCTTTTGTCCCTTTTTCAACAATAAACGCACTTATTCCTCTTGCGCCCCTGGAAGGGTCAGTTGCTGCAAAAATCGTATAAATATCCGCTTCTCCACCGTTTGTGATCCATTGTTTTGTTCCGTTTAAAACATAACTTTCCCCGTCTTTTACAGCTCTTGTCCTAAGCGAGCTTGCATCACTACCCGCTTCAGGTTCGGTTAAACCGAATGCTGCAATTTTCTGTCCGCTTGCCAGGTCAGGAAGATATTTCTGTTTCTGCTCCTCATTACCCATTACAATTATCGGGATGAATCCCAGTCCGCTTGCTGCATAAGAAGTAGCGACACTCAAATCACCTCGGCTTAATTCTTCAGTCGCAAGGCACACTTCAAATATGCCAGTGCCCATTCCGCCATAATTTTCAGGAATGAAGAGCCTGAAAAGATCACTCTGGCCTATTTCCTTAATAATCTCAGAAGGGAAGATCCCTTTTTCATCATATTCTGCCCTTACAGGGATTATACGCTCCTCCACTATCTGCCTGCAGATATCAACAATCATCTGCTGCTCTTCAGTTAAAAAATAATGCATAATTTCCTCCAAAATTCAGAGTTAAATATCTTTAAGTTGTATTAAAAGACGCATTTATAATATTGCAGTTTCATATTTTTTGACAACATTCCTGCCAAAAATACTTTTAAAACACATTATATACTATAATTAAGACTATATTCCAAACTATCTATTAATGAAACTTTATGACCCTGTAAGCGTCTTTTCTACATACTGCAGGCATAAATTTCTGCAATATAAAAAAGTTGAAAATCTTTTAAGGATTAAAAATATGAAAATAAATATAGAAGATATATATGGTTCCAGTATTATTAAAAATTACATGATTTCCCCGGATAATTATTCCGGGAGCTATGCAGCCAAATATCCGGCAACAATTTCAAAAAAAAATATTATTTTTAACGGCTATCTGGTGAATTTTTCTTTATCACTTACTTTTGTACTTCTGATGTGGTTATCTGCCAATTCATTTTTTTATCTTCCCTTCACTCCCGTCCCTATTACATTGCAGGTATTTACTGTCTTATTTGCTGCGTTTTCACTTGGTCCGGGATGGGCTTTTATCACACAGATAGAATATATTATCCTTGGTATAGCAGGAGTTCCTTTATTTGCAGGCTTTAAAAGCGGCTTTGCTGCCATTGCTGGACCATCAGGAGGCTATATATTGGGCTTTGCAGTGTCCAGCATTGCTGCAGGAGTAGTGTACAAATACTTCAACAGGACCACAGGTGGGCATATCCAGGCAACACAGCATACCCGGTACAGCCAGCATATCCATAGCGAAATCCCTGTTTTTATAACGGCCTTAATAAGCCTTTTTATAATATATGCGTGTGGCTATATTCACCTTGCAGGCTTTCTTTATAATACCGCAGGAAAGCTCAGCCAGGAAAGCAGTGTATTCATAAATGCATTTGTACTCGGGATATTGCCATTCATTTTATTCGATATGTTAAAAATAATGGGGGTTGTAGCATTGCGTAAACTTACGTTGCTAAAAAGATAAAATTTTTCTGCAAGTAACAAGGAAAGATTATGAAAAAAATAAAAATAAATGATATTACAATCAGGGATATCTTCCAGAATATCGATCCCGGTTATATAAGTGAAAAATTCCTGAGCAGGATAGTGGAGCACCTGGAGAAAATAAAATTTGAAAGCCTGGAGGTCTTTGGTGGTTCTGCTTTTGAAAAAATGATAGATACCGACTTTGCAAAATCGCCTTTCGAGATAGTTTCTTATATAAAGAACAAGACTCCACAAATTACATTACAGGCCCTCATAGGAGCAAAAAACCTTGTAGGCCTTGAGATTTATCCTGATTCAGTAATAAAAAATTTCATAAAACAGAGCTCCAGGTCAGGAATTGACAGATTCAGGGTCTATGACGCATTAAATGATATAAATAATTTCAAAACTACAGTTCCGGTAATAGTTGAAAACGGGTGCAGCTGCCAGGGCATAATAATATATGATGATTTCCGTGAAAATGATTTTTACCTGCTGACCGCAAATAAACTTTCCGACATGGGCTGCAGCAGCATTTGCATTAAGGATGTGGAATCCACTATGCTACCGCAAAAAACCGCAGCCTTATTCAAGATACTGACTGATTCACTTAAAATCCCTGTCTATATGAGCGCATATAACCTGAGAGGGCTCCAGGTTTCGAACTACTATAATGCATGCCTTTCAGGCTGTTCTGGAGTGGACCTGAGCTTTATCCCGTCTTCATATAACGATCTAAGCCCGGCAATTTTTCCGCTTATATTAAGTTTTAAAGATACTGAAATGTCAACTGACCTTAACTACCTCAAAATCATAGAGATATTTGAATGGTTCAAACAGAATATATACCCTATGCTTAGAAATGATGTGATGTATTCAAGATTTTTATTCAGTAATAAAAACATTAACCTTGCCCCTAAATGGCTTCTTTCAAGCATTAATTATCAGTTAAATGAAATTGGTGAAAGCAATAAAGTAGATCTTGTGCTGGAAGAACTCTTTAAAATAAAGAATGAGATTGGAAATCCTTCGCTTGCTACGCCAATCGGACAGATAATCGGAAGCCAGGCTATCCTTAACAGTATAATTTCTGATTACAGGTGGGAAATAACCAATGATGAGATAAAAAAACTGATTTCTGGCCATTATGGAAAATTACCAAGGGACGTTGACCTGGCAGTTATCCAAAAAATAAAACCTCCTTATAATGATGGAGAATCCTCCAGTGAAGAAGCACAGGAGGACAGAACACTCGAACAATGTACGGGTGAAATTAAGGATTTTTCTTCAAGCCAGGAAGATATATTAAGTTATCTTTTCTTTCCTGAAAAAACTCTTAAAATGCTTGAAAATAAAAAAATTTCAGGAACCCTGGAGCCCTCAGGCGGTAAAATGATATTACCGCCTATGAATGACCTGAAATTTCCGGATTTTTTTGATACCAGGCAGGTTGCAAATTTTGAAAATTTAGACCTTAAGAAAATAAGGGAAATTACAAATCTTGTTGAAACCAGCAATATTGATGAAATAAAGCTTGAAATTGATGGAGTAAAAATATCTATCAACAAAAAAGCCGGTGGGGCAGGGCTTCCAGGCGTCAACCCTGATATAGCCGGTTCCGCAATAACGCCGGGAGCTGAAAACTTGGCAAGTCCTGCTCCTGGGAGCGATACCGCAGAAAACCTTATAAACGTCAAATCGCCAATAGTTGGCACTTTTTACAGGTCTCCCAGTCCGGAAGCACCTCCGTTTATAAATGTCGGGGACAGGATAAAAAAAGGAGACACTCTCTGTATAATCGAAGCAATGAAACTGATGAATAAGATAAATTCAGAGGATAATGGTGAAATAACAGAAATACTTGTTAAAAACGAGGAAGCAGTTGAATATGACCAGGTCATCATAAGGATAAGGTTGGAAAAAGGAACTGGAAATGTTTAAAAGAATACTTATAGCCAACAGGGGTGAAATTGCTGTAAGGATAATCAGGGCCTGCAGGGAGCTTGATATAGAAGCGGTGGCTGTTTATTCAACTGCTGATAAGGATTCAATGCATACAAAAATCGCAGACAGGAGCATTTGCATTGGACCGCCTCCCCCTGCAAAAAGCTATCTTAATATAGAAAGCATAATCAGCGCTGCAATAGTTACAAATTGTGATGCTCTACATCCCGGGTATGGATTTCTTGCCGAAAATCCAGGATTTGAAGATAAGTGCAGGGACAATAATATAACCTTCATTGGGCCGCCTGCAGAAGTGATTTCCCTTTCCGGCAATAAATCAATGGCTTTAGAAGTCATGAGGAAGAACAGGGTCCCGGTAATACCCGGGTCTGACGGCAATGTAGAATCCCTTAATGCTGCATTGGGCCTGGGGAAAAGACTGGGGTATCCTGTAATAATCAAGGCTGCATTTGGAGGTGGCGGCAAAGGTATGAGGATATGCAGCTCCAAGGAAGATATGGAGTCGCTTTTCCCCCTGGCAAAATCAGAGTCACTTTCAAGCTTTGGAATAAGTGATGTATATATTGAAAAATATATACAGAAACCCCGGCACATAGAATTCCAGATAATAGCCGATAATTATGGAAATATTGTATGTGCTGGAGAGAGGGAGTGCTCTATCCAGAGAAGGCATCAAAAACTTATTGAAGAGGCACCGGCAGCTAACCTTTCCGAAAAAACAAGAAGGACAATAAAGGAATTTGCAGTCAGGGCCGCGCATGCTGTTAATTACAAGAATCTCGGTACAATAGAATTCCTTGTAGATGAAAATGAAGCCTTTTATTTTATAGAAATAAACTCAAGGATACAGGTAGAGCATCCTGTCACAGAAGTTGTTACTGGTATAGATCTCATAAAAGAGCAGATAAAGATGGCTACCGGATTAAAAAACAGCTACACATCAAGAGATATCATATCTTCTGGAAATGCAATTGAATTCAGAATAAATGCAGAAGACAGTGAAAACAAGTTTACTCCAAACCCTGGCAGGATAACGGATTATTTTTTACCAGGCGGTCCAGGCGTCAGGACCGATACATTTATCCATTCAAATTATTTTGTACCTCCGTTTTATGATTCACTTATAGCTAAGCTGATTGTATGGGGAAGCGACAGAAATGAAGCAATCTCGCGTTCCATCAGGGCCCTTGGAGAATTTAAAATCGATGGTATAAAAACTACAATACCATTTCATAAAAGAATCCTTTCAAATAAGAACTTCAGGGATGGTAAGATCCACACCCACTTCATCGAAGAAGAATTCGGTATTTAATAGAACATAAATAGGACACAATTATGTTGACACTGTATTTCATTTTTGATAAATTAAATTGATTTTTTATTTCAGTCACATATTTTAAAAGGTTTTTTAAATATAGTCTTATATTTTTTAGCAGAACAATTATTAATTATCGGCACTGACAGGAGAAAATATGGCATATAATATCGAAATCCAGCAATTTGACCCCAAACCCAGAAAAAATTGGCACATGCGCGGTGTTTATAAACCTTTATATTTTTTTGAAGAAATTTTAAAACGGCTTCTTTTTGACTGCAGGTCATGCGGACAATGCATCCTGTCAACCACTGGTTTTGTTTGCCCGATGAGATGCCCCAAGACTTTAAGAAATGGCCAGTGCGGCGGTTCTTTTGATGGCAACTGCGAAGTCGATAAGGGGAAAAAATGTGTCTGGGTTGAGATTTATGATGGAGCCGCAGATCTTGACAGAGTAGAAATGCTTAAAAAATTCCAGCCTCCAATCGACCACAGGATGGAAGATACTTCTGCAATAGTTAACTGGGTAGATAGCAGGATAGAAGGCATGCACCTTGCTATTCCCGGTAAAGGGCCTTCAGTCGTACAGCTTATAAATATTGCGATACATATTGTTATAGTCAGGTTTAAAAAGTTTATGAACGCCCCAAAATTCTGGCAAAAACAGGAATCACATTATCTTGATTACTGATATTTTTAGGAGTGTGGTTATAACAGTCATATAATCCAGGTTCTGTGCATGTTGGAGCTCAGTAAGCGATATATTTTATCAGAAGTCCTGAAGTGTCCCTCAAATAAAGGCAGTCATGGTCATTATTCCATACAGGAATTGAGCTGCCCCAGTAAAATTTGCCATCCCCGTCTGTGCCATTTCCTGAAAAAAGAACCAATTCACTGTCTTTTTCTAACAGGTAGGCTGGAAATACATACGTATTAGTTGCACTATCCTTGATGGTCCAGCCGCTAATATTAAAGTCTTCATTGCTTGAATTCCTTATAAGTATAAATTCGCCGTTTATATTTATATTATCATTTCCTTTTGCGTCAGCAGTTATACCGATTTCTATTACTGAATCCTGGCTTTTGCCGGAATCATTGCTGTTTGAGCCCTGGCTGTTTTTAGATCCATTATTATCATCTGCAATCGAAGAAATAGCCCATAGGCCAAGATTATTATTCCTGGCATATCTTTCAGCTTCCAGAAATCTATCCTGGTATTTTATATCGGGAGGATATGTAAAAGAATTGGCGAAACCCCTCAAAACCATTTCCAGGTTTACAAAAAGTGAGCCATAATAAACATATCTCAGCAACCTGCCATAATCATCCCTTTCGGAGACATCTTTTTCAAAAATAACATCTTTACCTTCAATCATTATCTGCAATACATCTTTAGCTTCCTCATAAAAGTACATGCCTGCCTCGGGAGTATTTATACCTATAAGCCTGACTCTTTCACCATTCCCAAGTATAAAAGTATCGCCGTCTATGACTTCCGCAACAATAAAAGCACCCTGCTCCCCTCCAACAGTCTCCTCTTCATTTACATATTCCATTTGCTTTTTACTGAAAGCAGTCTCTGGATCTTTTTGTGGTTCCTTTATGTCATAATAAAGGATTCCGCATGCGGTTATAAAGATGGTAAATACAGATGAAGTTATTATGAGTACCAGAATAAGGGCTAGCCAAATTAATACATTAAACCTGTACTTTAAATTATTGTTTTCAGGGTTATTCACTTTTCCTGAACCTGTCAAGCTTATCCCTTGCCACTTTATTTATCCTTTTATCAACTGAATAAAAAGCCTTTTCAGAAAAGTATTTCTGCTTTAGTAGTTTGCCTGATATTTTTTCACTCGAATCTTTAAGTTCACAAGCAAATTCCCTGATTGATTTTCTGTAGATATTTTTCTTAAAAACCACTTTTTGCTGGAGATAGTCTGAAGTAACAACAAAAATCCTGTCATAACTTTTATTACTGTTTGCGATGCTTTCTACAATGCTATCCGCAGATTCATCATTTTTTGAATAGATTATTTCAATATTATCCTGTATCATTCTGCTTCTCTCAGAGTTTGAACTTCGCTTTGCATCAAAAACAGCAATAACACTGCATGAATTAAAACTCTGGAATTGTGCAAGCTGGCGGAGAAACTTTTCCCTTAAATATGAGATTTGCTCGGAAGAAAGCTCCTGCGGCTTACGGTTTTTAAAGATAAAGTTATAACCGTCAATTATATACAGGTCTTTCATTTGTTTTTTCTTTCTGTTGAAAAAACCTTCTTTAAAATATAAGCATTTTTCTTATTTTCCAGGATCGGACCCTTTTCTCTTCCTGCAGTTATTTATCAGATATAGCATGATTCCGCTCGAAGTTGAAACATTCAATGATTGCATACTGCCCGGCATTTCGATTTTTACAAGAAAATCACAGTTTTGTTCAACAAGCTTTCCTATGCCTTTTCCCTCACTGCCAAATACAACGGCAAGGGGGAAAAAATAATCCAGAGAATCTGCAGGTTTTATTTCTGTATTCTGGCCCAAACTGGTCCCATAAATCCAGAAATCATGCCTCTTCAATTTTTGTATAGTACTTACTATATTTATAACATTATAGACCCTTATTTCTTCAAGAGCCCCAGCGGATATTTTTGAAACCCTTTGGCTTACTTCTACGCTCCTGTTTTTTGATATAATCACTCCATCCACTCCAAATGCGCTGCAGTTCCTTAATATTGCACCAAAGTTGCCCACATCTGTTATATTATCAAGCATTACAAGGATATTTTTTTTTGAAAGTAATAACCTTTCCTTCAGGTCCAAATCAAGGTCATGGTAATTATAACTGGAGACATTAGCAATAATACCCTGGGCACTGCTAATCTCTTCAGTAGGAAAAAGCCCTCCTTCAAAGACCTTTTCCATTAATCCCGTATATACACCTGGTCTAACGATGTTTACCTGGATATTGCGTCTTCCTGCATTTGATATTATTTCCTGGATCCTGGAAGAATTTCTTTTAGCAGAATTTACAATTATTTTATAAATCTTTCTCCTGCCAGCATTTTTATTAAGCAGTGAGCAGATTGTATTGATTCCATAAAGGTATTCAGTTTTCAGGATTCTCTTTTCCAGAGAGTGCCCTCTTTTCTATCGTCAAGTATAATACCATAATTTTTGAGCTTTTGTCTTATCTCGTCGGCTTTATTGAAATCATTGTTCTTTCTGGCATTGTTTCTCTGTTCAATGAGTTCCTCTATTTCTGCCTCTTCAAGTAAAACCGGACCCTTAAGTATTTGTTTAGAAATAGACAGTTCTTTTTCAAGGTTAAAACCCAATATTCTTCCATATTCATTAATGACTCTAAAAACCATTTTCAGGCTTTCATTTATTGGAGTGCTGATTCTAAAACCGGAGTTCTGGATAACAGTATTGGTGCTTTTTATAATGTCAAACATATCGCCTATTGCTTTGGCAGAGTTGAAATCATCATCCATTGATGACCTGAATCCAGATTTGAATTTTCTTATATTGCTATATATTTCTGCAGAAATATTGTCAGGTTCAAGGTTATCGTATTGCCCGTTACCAACACTATCGGCACCTGCCAAAAACTTTAAATTCCTCAGGAAATTCGTTATTTTTTCCAGGGCTTTCCTTGACTCCTCAAGTTTGCCTGGACTGAACTCCAGAGGGCTTCTGTAATGGGTTGAGAGCATATAAAACTTTATAACGTTTGCAGAGTATTTTTTAAGTATATTTCGCAAAATCCAGTCAGACTTCAATCCCTTTGATTTGGACATTTTTTCTTCTTTTACTTCAATCATTCCGTTATGCATCCAGTAATTTACAAAATCCCCTCTATCAGGAAAAGCAGATTCAGACTGTGCTATTTCGTTTTCATGATGTGGGAATACAAGATCTATCCCTCCCCCATGTATATCCAATCCATAATCCAGGTATTTAATTGCCATTGCAGAGCATTCTATGTGCCAGCCGGGCCTGCCATTACCCCAGGGGCTATCCCAGAAAGGCTCACCCGGTTTTGCTCTTTTCCAGAGAGTAAAGTCAATCGGAGACCTTTTTGAAAAAGTATCCTCTTCACTGGCCTTCATTTCTTCGATCTTCTGGCCCGAGAGCTTGCCATAATCCTTTAATTCTGATACATCAAAATACACGTCCCCGGCTGACTCGTAGCCATAGCCGTTTTCTATTATCCTTGAAATTATCAAAATGATTTCAGGTATCAATTCGCTGGCTTTCGGTATTGCAGAAAAACCCCCTATTTCCAGTCCTGCCAGGTCTTCAAGATAAGCTTCTATATATTTTTCTGTGATAACATTAAAATCAACATTTTCCTCATTTGCTTTTTTTATTATTTTGTCTTCTATATCAGTAATATTTGAAACATAATCCACTTTATAGCCAAGATGTTCAAGGTAATTCCTTACCATATTGAAGACTACTAAAGGCCTTGAATTACCAATTGAGACAAAGTTATATACGGTGGGGCCGCAAACATACATCCGGACTTTCATTTCATCGATGGATTTGAAATCCCGTTTTTTCCTGCAAAGAGTATTATATATTTTCAGGCTCATGGATTTTTTCCCTTTTTAAGGCCGCCTATCTCATTCTTTAAATTCCCAAGTTCTTTTTCAAGCTGCTCTATCTTCAGGTTACACGTATTTAATATCTCGTTCACAGGATCAGGTAAATGCATCCTGTGGTCTTCATCAGACAATACCCTTTCACCTTTTACCTTGACTATCCTCCCGGGTATCCCGACCACTGTACAATCGTCCGGGACGGGTTTAATTACTACTGCGCCTGCGCCTATTATTACATTATTGCCTATAGTTATAGAACCAAGGACTTTTGCTCCTGCTGAAATAACTACATTATTTCCTATAGTAGGGTGTCTTTTACCTCGCTCTTTTCCAGTGCCGCCAAGTGTTACGCCCTGGAATATAGTTACATTATCTCCTATTATCGTTGTTTCCCCAATGACAACCCCCATCCCATGATCTATAAAAATATTCTTTCCTACCTCTGCCCCCGGGTGTATTTCGATGCCGGTGAAAAATCTCGAAATCTGGGAAATAGATCTTGGTATGAAAGGAACTTTATGTTTCCACCACCAGTGGGCGATCCTGTGATTTATAATCGCATGGACGCCTGAATATGTAAAAAAAATCTCAGCAGTGCTTACTGCAGCAGGGTCTCTTTCCTTTGCTGCTGAAATAAGTTCTGTTAAATCTGCAATTAAACCCATATGTCACCTTTAGTAATTTTATCAATTTTATAAAAATGTGAAATACAGTTTTTAATCCATATGCCTATATAGATTCTATCAAAGCAACGCTCTTAGCCTCTGCTCCTTCTTTTCTGCCACAGAATCCAAGGCCCTCGCTGGTGGTAGCTTTTATGCCTAACTGTGATGGTAAAATTTCAAGCGCAAGGGCTATATTTTCCTTCATTTTTGGAACAAAACCTGATATTTTTGGCTCTTCCATAATAAGGACAGAATCAATGTTTACTACCCTGTACCCGGCCTTTCTTACAATTTCCCTGACTTCAACAAGCAGGACAGTACTTGCTATATTTTTATATTTGTCATCATTATTTGGGAAATAGACCCCTATGTCACTTAAACCCGCCGCACCAAGAAGCGCGTCCATTATGGAGTGTATTATTACGTCTGCATCGGAGTGTCCTTCAAGACCAGCGCAGTGCTCTATTTCAACACCACCAAGTACAAGCTTTCTTCCTTTTTTAAATGAATGTACATCATAGCCAATACCGATTCTCATTCTTTATTTTCCTTTTCCGTCCCTACCCATTATAAGTTCTGCCAAAAAAAGGTCCAGCGGTGTTGTAATCTTTATATTCTCATGACGCCCTAATACTACTTTCACTTTTAAACCTATTCTTTCTACAAGGCCTGAATCATCGGTACCAAAAAAATTATCTTCGTATGCTTTTCTAAAAGCAAGCATAAGATCTCTGTAAAAAAAGACCTGTGGTGTCTGTGCCATACAAACGTTTGCCCTTTTTACTGTAGTATCTATAATACTATTATCATCGATTTTTTTTACTGTTTCATAAGCAGGGGCAGCTATAAGCACACCCTTTATGTCATTGTCGTTTTTATTAAACTTTATAAGGCTGGATATCAGCATGTTTATTTCAGATGAAGTAACAAGTGGCCTTACCCCGTCATGAATTGCCACTATCTTGCAACTTGCAGGTATTGTTTTAAGCGCATTGTATACCGAATCCTGCCTGATTTCTCCTCCATGGACAAGAGCTTTCACTTTTGTGAGTCTATACTTCTTAACGATTTCATCCCTGCAGAAATCTTCATAACCATCCGGGATAACAAGATATATCTCATTTATCTTTGAACTTTCCTGGAACGATTTTAAGGTATGTGCAAGTATGGGTTTATCGTATATATGAATAAATTGTTTGCTTACATTGCTTTTAAGCCTCGTGCCTTTACCAGCCGCTGTAATTATTGCCGCAATCATATATAAACCAGTACCGATATTTAAAATTTAAAATTGATAAAAAGGTAAGTAAAAGAAAGGATCAGAACCTTATTTTCCGGGTGACCCCTCCCCTATAACCATAGGGTTCATTATAAAGGTAATATTCTGAGAATTTCTTAAGCCTGTCATAAAGCAAGCTTGCCCTTACCTTGCCCATTCCCTGTATTTCTGAAATATCTTCGACACTTGCATTCATGATATTCTTTAAGTTGCCAAATTTCCCGATAAGGTTTTTCAAAAGCTGCTCCGGTAGTCTTTTTATATCCGATATTATCCTGATGCCTTTTGGTTGAACGGTAAATTCTTTTAAATTCCCTTCAACTTTATAACCCAAAATCCTGGCAGTATTTTCAAGATCGAGCAGGGAGTTTTCCCCCAGGGCATTTATCTTATTCTTTATATCAACAGGTTTTATATCATCATCAATATTTATGTAATCTTCAATAACCTTGATGCTTTCATCGGCAACATTTACCATCAGCTCTTCTACCTGCATGTTCAGCAGCCTTCCGTCAGTGCCTAATTCATAGATATATCTCCTGACTTCCTTTTCCGTCTTTTGTACTATGCTTGAACGCTGGATCACTGAAACAACATCATAAAGCGTTACCATATCTTCAAGTTCTCTTATTGTCAGGTTCACCATGAGGTAATCAAGACCTTCCTTGTATTTGCTTAAAGTCTGCAATGCCTGATTTGCTTTTGCAAGGACTATCCTGGGTTCTTCGAGAATGTATTTTATCTCATTAACATAGATTGTAACCACGTCCCTTTTCTGTGAAATCGATATAACCAGCGTATTTGTCTGCTTTGCAACTCTCTCTGCGGTCCTGTGCCTTGTGCCTGTCTCAGAAGTCTTTATAAGAGGATTGGGATAAAGATGTGTATTTGCATATAATATCCTGTTTGCATCAAGGCTAAGGATTATAGCCCCATCCATTTTAGCAAGCTCATAGAACTTAGCTGAAGTAAAATTACAACCGATATAAAAGCCCCCATCAACCAGCTTAAGCACCTGCTCTGAATCCCCTACTACTATGAGGGCCCCCGTCTTAGCCTGGAGTATATATTCGATTCCAGTACGGAGATCTGTGCCTGGTGCAATCCGCCTCAAGCTTTCTAATAAAAGTTCTTCCTCTTTTTCCTTCATAAACTTTTAAAAAATCCTTAGTCTATACATTCAAGACTGTCGGTTCGACTTTTTTTATTTCAAATTGAATGGAATTATTGTCTGTGCTTATCTTTATTATATCACCTATCCTGATCTCTCCACTTATTATCTTTTCTGATATAGGGTCCTCAATAAGCGACTGTATAATCCTCCTCATCGGCCTTGCCCCCATAGTGGAATCATAGCCCTTTTCAAGCAATAGCTCTTTTGCGGATTCTTCAAGGTTTATAGTCATTCCCTGTATCTCAAGCTGTTGTGTGATCCTGGACATCATCAGGTCTATTATCTGATAAATCTCAAGTTTTGTCAGCTTATGAAATACTATTACTTCGTCAAGCCTGTTTAGAAATTCAGGCCTGAATGCTTTTTTAAGCTCGCTCATAACCTTATTTTTAATTTCATCATAAGACAGGTCTTCGTCTTCGATTTTTTTAAATCCAAGGGGATTGTTTTTGTGGATCTCCCTGGCGCCAAGATTGGATGTCATTATTATTACTGTATTCTTAAAATCAACCCTCCTGCCCTGGGAATCTGTGAGATGGCCGTCTTCAAATATTTGTAAAAGTATATTAAAAACATCGGGGTGCGCCTTCTCTATCTCATCCAGCAGTATAACACTGTAAGGCTTCCTTTTTATTTTCTCAGTAAGCTGTCCGCCTTCATCATAGCCCACATATCCAGGAGGCGAACCAACCAGCTTGGAAACGGAGTGTTTTTCCATGTATTCAGACATATCTATCTGGATCAGTGAATCCTCTTTCCCAAATAAAAACACTGCGATAGTTTTTGCAAGTTCAGTTTTTCCCACGCCTGAAGGCCCCAGAAATATGAATGAACCAATGGGTCTTTTAGGGTCTTTTAAGCCGGACCTTGAACGCCTTATAGCTTTTGAGACAGTTTTGATTGCCTCATTCTGCCCAACTACCCTTTTGTGCAGTTCTTCTTCCATGTTTAAGAGTTTGGCAGATTCTGTTTCTGTAAGCTTAAAAACAGGTATGCCGGTCCAGCTGGAAAGGACTTCTGCTATCTCATTTTCGGTAACTTTTTCTTTTTCATCTTCATTAACCCTGCCCCAGTTTTCCTCAAGGTCAATCTTCTCCCTTATAAGCTGTTTCTCCCTATCACGAAATTCTGCAGCCTTTTCAAAATCCTGTGCTTTTATTGCTTCTTCCTTCTCTGACGCTACCTGCTCTATTTCTTTTTCAAGCAATTTAAGGTCCGGGGGATTGGTAAGATTGCGTAATCTTACCCTGGAAGCAGCCTCATCTATAAGATCTATTGCTTTGTCGGGAAGGAAACGGTCAGAAATATACCTGTGAGATAGTTTTGCTGCTGATTTAAGGGCATCATCTGTTATAGTGAGGTTATGGAATGCCTCGTACCTGTCCCTCAGACCCTTAAGAATCTCTATAGTCTCATATTCGCTGGGTTCATCCACATAAACCGGTTGGAACCTTCTCTCAAGCGCTTTATCTTTCTCAATATATTTCCTGTATTCATTTACAGTAGTTGCGCCTATTGTCTGTATTTCTCCCCTTGCCAGCATCGGTTTTAAAATAGATGCTGCGTCTATTGCGCCTTCAGCAGCACCTGCGCCAACCAGGGTATGGACTTCATCTATGAAAATCATTATATCCCCATCTTCCCTGATTTCCTGCAGGACTTTTTTTAATCTTTCCTCAAAATCTCCTCTGTACCTTGAACCGGCAACCAGGGACCCCAGGTCCAGGGTAAATATCTTCTTATTCTTAAGGTTTGAAGGTATCTCTTTTGATATAATTGCCTGTGCAAGTCCTTCAATAATGGCTGTTTTCCCTACACCGGATTCCCCTATCAGTATCGGGTTATTTTTGGTCCTTCTGGAAAGTATCTGCATTATTCTTTCTATCTCTTTTTTCCTGCCAATGACTGGATCAAGCTTACCTTCCTTTGCCAGCTGGGTAAGGTCCCTTCCATACTGGCTCAGTATCTTAAAAGAACGCTTCTGGGTCTTGTCAAATCCCGAGGTATCTTCCTGTGGGTAGAAAGGATATTTATTCAATATTTCCTTTATTTTTTCTTTAACTATATCAAGGTTGATTCCGAAAGAATTCAATACCCTTGCTGCAACACCTTCCCCTTCTCTCAGAAGTCCCAGGAGTATGTGCTCGGTCCCTATATAGTTATGGCCCATCTGGAGAGCTTCCCTCAGTGAGAGCTCGAGCACTTTTTTGGCTCTTGGAGTAAATGGTATATGTTCATAAGCTTCCGAGGAACCTTCAGTAACAGATTCCCTTATGGCAGCTTTTATATCATCAAGAGATATGTTTAAAGAAAGAAGCACTTTTGCAGCAATGCCTTCCTTTTCACCGATCAAACCCAGCAGCAAGTGCTCGGTTCCTATATAATTTTGCTTTAAAAGTCTTGCTTCATCCTGAGCCCTTACAACAACTTTCCTGGCTCTTTCAGTAAATCTTTCAAACATTTATATCATTTCCTTTTAAAATTTTCATTCTTATGATGCTTGCCCGCATCATATCGACTTCATCATTGTCATCATCTGTCTTGCTGTCATATTTAAGTATAATATTAGACTCTCCAATATAACTTATCAACTTATAAAAATTAAACTGCTTTACATCTTTTAGCATTTTAATGTCCAGTCCGAGTTTTATCATTGAAAGCAGTTCAAGAGCTTCCCCGTAGGTAAGCATTTTTGCATACTTCAACATCCCGTAAGAACGTAAAACGCTGTCTTCTACACTAAGCGGTTTTGACTCTTTAAGATCCTCTACGGCTTTTATTTCTTCATCTACAATGTTTTGGCATACTGCATTCATTTCCTCTATTATATTTTCTTCACTTTTTCCCAGGGAGACCTGGTTGGAGATCTGGAACAGGTTTCCAACCACATCTGAGTTTTCTCCAAAGAAGCCTCTTATATTATACCCGGTTTTAGAAAGATTTTTTGCAAAATCTTCTATTTTACCTGTCACAACAATTCCCGGCAGATGGGCAATTATTGACAATCTCAGGCCGGTGCCCAGGTTAGTAGGGCAGCATGTAAGGTAGCCAAAATCCCTGTCATAAGAAAAATTAATTTTTTTCTCCAGCATCTTCTCAATCTTTACAACTTCTTTATACGCCCTGTAAATATCCAGCCCCAGAAAGACACTCTGTATCCGCACGTGGTCCTCTTCGTTTATCAGAATTGAAATTGAATTTTCAAGCATGGAAGGTTTACATTTCAGGATAAGACCTTTAAAGCTCATCCTTACAAGCATTTCGGGACTCAAAATATGCTTTTCAATCAGGTACCTTCTCTGGTATTTCTTGAGCCTTGAAATATTATAAAAAAAATAATTTTGCCTGTATCTCAGGTCCTTAAAAAATGAATCCTTCACTGACTGCAGGATATCCCTTTTTTCTTCTTTTGTATTTATACTGCTGAAGCGAAAGCCGGAAATATTCCGCGCGATCCTCGCCCTGCTTGTAAGCACCACCTGGCTGCTGGCGGCAGAAAGTGAAATATTTCTATCATTGTTGCTGATACAAAAGCCTGAATTTTTTAAATCATTATCCATTTTTTATATCCATTTTTATTCAAAGCTTATACAGGTGAATTAATACTTCTTTAATTTTTAAAAAAGTCTTAACAGTGTTAGCTGAAAAATCCCAAAATACCTATTTTGATTTCCTGCCTATATAAAGTTTTTTCTGTAAATTCTTTATGGTGTCACGAAGTTTTGCCGCTTCCTCATAGTTTTCCACAGTGACCTCTTCTGAAAGCCTGTACTTCAGGTCCCTTATTTCTTTTTCAATCCTTATATCTTCATTTGAAATAAGAGGTATTTTCCCGTTATGCTCTGCGCCCCCATGAATTGCTTTTATTATAGGTTTAAGCAAATCCTTAAATTCAGTATAGCAATAAGCGCATCCTACTCTTCCTATTGCTTTAATAGTACTAAGATCGATACTGCAATAAGGACATTTTTTATTTTCAGAGTCTGATACATTCTCAAATATTTTATCATTCTCGCCCTTATCGATTATCTTTATATCAACCTCAAATACCTTGGTCAATAACTTTGTAAGGTCGTTAAAAATTTCCTCTGTAGGGAAAATCGCAAAATTTTTTAAACAATCAATGCAAAGGTTCATCTTTTCGGCGCGACCGTTGATTACTTTTATCAGATGCACATTCGCTTCATTGTTTTTACAAAACTCACAGATCATTTAATTTCTCCTGGCAACTCTATGATACCTGATAACAGATTAATATATTAGAAAGAAATGGTCAAATCCTATTCTCTTTCCGGCCTCATCAATGGAAACAGGATAACATCTCTCACAGACCTGCTGTCAGTTAATATCATAACAAGCCTGTCAATACCAATACCTTCTCCTCCGGCCGGTGGCATGCCGTATTCAAGAGCTTTTATGAAGTCCAGGTCGATTTTACCAGTTATTCTTTCTTCTTCATCCTTACTGTCTGCCTGTTTTTTAAACCTGGACATCTGGTCCTTCGGGTCTATCAGCTCCGAAAACGCATTAGCCACTTCTTCCCCTCCCACAAATAGTTCAAACCTTTCTGTCAGATTTGGATTCCCAGGATGCTTTCTTGCTAGTGGTGATATTTCGATGGGGTAGTCTTTTATAAAGGTGGGTTTTATTAAATTTGGTTCAACGATCTTTTCGAATACTTCGTTGATAATTTTTCCTTTGCCAAAACTGCTGTCAATTTCAACATCTACACTATTCGCCAGTTTTGTCATTTCTTCTATACTCATTTCAAAATCAAATCTTGCACTGCAATACTTTTCTATTGCATCAATCATTGAAATTTTTTCCCAGCTTCCCTCAAAACTAATTTCGTTTTCCCTGTAAATAAAATCCAGGCTCCCTATCGATTCTTTTGACGTAAACTTGAAAAGTTCCTCAGTTAGTATCATAAGATCGTTATAATCTGCAAATGCCTGGTAAAATTCAACCATAGTAAACTCAGGGTTATGTTTATGCGATATGCCTTCATTGCGAAAATTCCTGTTAATTTCATATACCCTTTCAAAACCGCCTATTAGAAGCCTCTTTAAATAAAGCTCAGGTGCAATCCTTAAATAAAGATCCATATCAAGGGCATTATGATGGGTTATGAATGGTTTTGCAGTTGCCCCGCCCGGTATAGGTTGCAGCATGGGCGTCTCGACTTCAAGGAACCCCCTGGAGTTTAAAAAACGCCTTATTGCATCGATTACTTTTATGCGGACAATAAATATTTTTTTTACCTCAGGATTTACAATAAAATCAAGATATCTCTGCCTGTAGCGGAGCTCTACATCTTTTAACCCATGCCACTTTTCCGGCATTATCCTGATTGACTTTGAAAGAAGCCTATAGTCTGTAACATTTATAGAAAGCTCTCCTTTATGCGTTACAAATATACTGCCTTCCACGCCTATCCAGTCTCCTATATCAAGGTCTATAAACCCATTATATTTTTCTTCGCCGATATTTTTTATATTCAGGTATAACTGTATTTTATCATCAGCATCTTTAAGGTCGCAGAATGTTGCTTTTCCATGTATCCTGAAAATTATTATTCTTCCGGTTAACCTGTAAACTTCCCCGGATTTTTCGCCTGCAGCAAGACCTGAGTATTTTTCCTTAATCTCTGCAACTGACGCATTTTTTTTGAAACTGGACGAATAGAACTCTTTACCCCTCCCGGATGCGGCTCTTAACTTTTCAAGCTTAAGCTGCATTGGCTCGTTTAAGGGTTCCTCTATTTCAACATAATAATCAAATTCTTTTCCGCTGCTATCAGCAGGGTTTTGTTTATTTTCCATATTTTATTTATCCAATATCAATTATCTTATAAGTCTTGGTTGTAACAGGCGTCTTGACAGTAATAGTATCTCCTATTTTTTTGTTAAGCAGGGCTTTGCCGACTGGAGATTCGTCCGAGATTTTATTCTTTTCCGGGTCTGACTCTATTGAGCTTACAATTTTAAATTTTTTCTCTTTTTTTTCATCCATGTCTTTCAGCACAACAACCGCGCCGAGATCTATTTTGCCTTTGTCGCCATTTTCCACAATAACATAGTTCTGCATAATCTCATTTATCTGTTCTATCCTTCCTTCGATAAAGGCCTGGTCATTCTTTGCATGTTCATACTCAGGATTTTCAGTAAGGTCGCCGCCGAATTCTTTTGACTCTTTGAGTCTTTCGGCAACTTCTTTTCTTTTATTTTTAATCAGGTCGTCAAGTTCTTTTTGAAGCATGTCAAGACCTTCCTGTGTCAGTCGATATTCTTTCATGGCAGCAATTCACCCCAAATCTAATGGCTTTTTTAATATGAGTTATAAATAAAAAGTTAAAAAAATTTAATTGAGGTATTATATTGTAAGAGTGGTAAGATGTCAAAAATGTTAAAGCCCCTATTTAGCGCTGCCTTAAAGAATAATACCGGCATGACATTGCTACAATAAGCTAACCGAATCTTCCTGTTATATAATTTTCCGTCCTTTTGTCCGATGGATTTGTGAATATCCTGTTTGTTTCATCATATTCAATCAGTGTTGCAGGCTCACCGGCTTTTTCCATCAGCAGAAAAGCTGTTTTATCTGAGACTCTTGCAGCCTGCTGCATATTATGTGTGACTATTATTATCGTATAATTCGCCTTAAGTTCATCCATGAGGTCTTCGATTTTTAAAGTTGAAATCGGGTCCAGGGCTGAAGCAGGTTCATCCATCAATATAACCTCCGAATTTACTGCAAGCACCCTTGCTATGCAAACCCTTTGCTGCTGCCCGCCTGAAAGGTCAAGCGCAGGTTTGTTAAGCTTATTTTTTACTTCATCCCATAATGCCGCTTTTTTAAGGCTGTCTTCAACAATATGGTCCAGTTCGTTTTTTGTATACCTTCCATGCAGCTTTGGCCCGTACACAATATTCTCATAAATAGTTTTTGGGAAAGGGTTTGGACGCTGGAATACCATTCCTATCCTGCGCCTTAAATCAACGACGTCGATGTTATCTTTATAAATGTCTATCCCGTCTATTTTGACTTCCCCCTCTATGGATGTAGACGCCATGAGCTCATTCATTTTATTGAATGTCCTGAGAAGAGTGGATTTTCCGCATCCGCTGGGACCTATGATAGCAGTGATTGCATTTCTTGCTATATCCATATTAATATTTTCGAGCACTTTTGAAGTCCCATAAAAAAACCCGAAATCCCTGACGGTGATATTTATTTCATTGTCCATTTCATTTTCCATCAATTGAAATGTTAACAGAAAAAGAATGCAATTTTAACAGAAGTAAAAAAATTTAATATTTTTTTAATATTTAAAAACAGTGTCTTTAGTTTTCCTCAAGGCTTTTTTTATAACTTTTAAGCTTTTCATTTATATCGCCATATTTAATTGCAAGTATCTGGATTGCAAGTATTGCGGCATTCCTGGAACCATTTATTGCAACTGTTGCAACAGGTACCCCGGGCGGCATCTGCACAATTGAAAGAAGTGAATCCAGTCCACCCAGATCCTCAGTTTTAATAGGCACACCTATGACAGGCAATGTCGTATACGATGCAATTACTCCAGGGAGATGCGCAGCCTTGCCTGCGCCTGCAATAATGACTTCAAAACCATTTTTTTCAATCTCACTTATGTATTGCCTTGTCTTATTCGGCATCCTGTGCGCTGAAGTCACTGTAATTTCATATACTATACCAAAACTTTCAAGCATATCAGCTGCAGGCTTCATAACATCCCCGTCAGATCTGCTGCCCATGATTATAGCAACTTTTTTACCAACATCTGTCATGATATTTCCTCCTCTACCCTTTTGGCAATATCTTTCCGGTATTGCATGCCGTCAAAGCTTATCCTTGAAACAGCGCTATAAGCAAGATTTCTTGCATGACGGAATGAAGCGGCTTTTGACACCACGCCCAGGACCCTGCCGCCATTTGTATATATCTTTGAATTCTCAGATTTTGTTCCGGCATGGAATACCATAGCATCATTATTATCTGCAAAATAATCCAACCCGTTTATCTGGTCATTTTTTGAAGAAGATTCAGGATAGCCTCTTGATGCCAGGACAACACAAACACATTTCGAACCATCCCAATTAAGTGCGCTGTTCCCGAGCTTTCCTGCAGCGCATTTCACCATAAGCTCCAGAAGATCATTATCCAGGATTGGCAGTATGGCCTGTGTTTCAGGGTCTCCAAACCTGCAGTTGTATTCAAGAAGATACGGCTGGCCGTCAGACACTATTATCCCGCCATATAAAACCCCCCTGTAATCCATGCCCTCTTTCAGTATTGCATCGTAGGTAGGATATATGATTTCTTCAAGCATCTTTTTATAAAGAGACTGGTCTACAAAAGGAACAGGCGAGTAACTGCCCATGCCTCCGGTATTTTTTCCTTCATCATTATCAAATATCTTCTTATAATCCTGGGCAAGGACCATTGGTATGATGTTGTTACCATCGCAAAGGTTTAAAAGCGACACCTCAAAGCCTTTGATGAATTTTTCGATTATAATAGAGTCCCCGGCATCTCCAAAAATATTGCCGATAAAGCAGTTCTCCAGTTCCAACAGGGCGTCTTTTTTTGATTCTGCTATTATTACCCCTTTACCTGCAGCCAAACCATCAACTTTAAGCACTATCGGGAAATTATTCCTTCCAAGTTTTTTGATATATTCTGCTGCCATATCATAATCTGGTCTTTCAAACTTAATGCTTTCGGCTGTGGGGATGCCATATTTTAAACAGAGTTGTTTTGTAAATACTTTGCTTCCTTCAAGCCGTGCCGCAGAAAGATTTGGACCAAAAATTGCCTGGCCCCTGCTTTGAAAATAATCGACTATTCCATCTACCAGGGGGGCCTCCGGTCCTACAACTGTAAAGTCGATATTCTCCTCCGCAACAAAGTCAGAAATCAGTTTAAAATTCTCCTTTGAAGGCGTAATGTTTTTACATTCCCCGATCTGGCTGATTCCTGGATTTCCGGGAATAGCATAAATCCTGCTAATATCGCTTCCAGAATTAAGCTTCCAGGCAAGACAGTGTTCCCTACCACCGCTTCCGATTATCAGGACTCTCATTTAGTGACCCACCTTCTCTGCTATAAGACAAGCAGCGGTTTTTTGCCTTTAGTAAGAACGTTTTTTTCCAGGCCTTTATCCCTTATTATTATCTGGCTTCTTTCCGGTCCGACGCTTATCATTGACAGCGGGACCTTTACGAGCCTCTCTATTTCGCTTATATAATTTTTTGTATTTTCAGGCAGTTCCCCGAATTCCTTTATACATGAAATATCCTGCTTCCAACCCTTCATGGTCCTGTATACCGGTTTACACTTATGCATAATTGTCTGGTGTGGAGGTATATCTTCATAAAGCTCCCCTTCGAACTCGTAGGCACTGCAGATATTTAATTCGTCAAGGCCTGACAATACATCAAGTTTGGTAAGAGCAATGCTGTCTATGGAATTAAGCATAATTGAATATTTCAGGACAGGTATATCAAGCCATCCGCATCTCCTGGGCCTTCCAGTCGTAGTACCATATTCATGGCCTTTCTCACGCAGGAAGTCACCTGTTTTATCAGTGATTTCTGTAGGAAGTGGTCCTGAGCCTACCCTGGTAATATATGCTTTGGCAACTCCAATTATCTCGTCAATCTTTTTCGGTCCTACACCTGCGCCTGTGCAAGCGCCACCGGCGATTGTCGGGGAAGATGTTACAAACGGATATGTGCCATGATCGATATCAAGCAGAGTCCCCTGTGCGCCCTCAAACAATACCAGCCTGTTGTCGTCAAGATACTTGTTTATTAAAAAAGATGTATCGATTATATATTTCCCTAAAATCTTCACAAAGCCTTTGTAATTCCCGTATATTTCCTCAAAATCAAGGGGTTTCAGCCCATAAACGTTACTTATGATGGAATTTTTGAGTTTAAGCGATTCTTCAAGCTTTGTCCTGAATATTTTTAAATCCAGCAGGTCCTGCACCCTTATTCCAGACCTGTAAGCCTTATCAGCATAAACAGGCCCAATGCCTCTATGGGTAGTGCCTATTTTGGATTTTCCAAGACTCTGCTCACCGGCCTTATCAAGTACAATATGGTATGGCATGACAAGGTGTGCATTGCCGCTTATCCTTAAATTCTCTGTGCTTATGTTTTTTTGAGTTAGCTTTTCCAGTTCATCTATTAATACTTCAGGATTTATAACCACACCATTGCCTATTATGCACAAAGTCTCAGGGTAGAGTATGCCGGAAGGTATGTGGTGCAGCCTGAACTCTTCATTGCCTGTAACAACTGTATGGCCGGCATTATTCCCCCCCTGGAACCTGACCACCATATCCATATTTCTTGCTAAAAGGTCTGTTATCCTGCCTTTTCCCTCGTCTCCCCACTGGGTCCCCAGTAAAATTATTCCTGGCATATATTAAACACCCCTATTCTTTTATACTAAATCTCATCATTTTTTGATATTTATCATTACTCTGCTTCTTCATCCTGTGCTTTTGCAGCATTTACAAACAAGGTATATTCCTTGAAAAATTTTAGTTTTAGTGTACCGGTTGGACCGTTCCTGTGCTTGGCTATATTGATTTCTGCAAATCCCGCTTCGGCGCTGGTCTCATCATAATAATCATCCCTGTAAATAAACAATACAAGGTCCGCATCCTGTTCAATAGCTCCAGATTCTCTCAGGTCTGCAAGTACCGGCCTTTTTTTATCCCTCTTTTCAACTTCCCTGGATAGCTGGGATATTGCAATTACAGGTACCTTGAGCTCCTTGGCGATGCTTTTTAGGTTTCTTGATATTTCAGTGATCTCAAGCACGCGGTTCTCCCTGTAATCAGTTCCTGATTGCATAAGCTGAAGGTAGTCGACTATTATAAGTTTGATACCATATGTACTTGCCAGCATTCTTGCCCTTGACCGCAGGTCCATTACTGTAAGGAACGCAGCATCATCAATATATAGTTTGCATTCTGCAAGATTCTCAATAGCCCTTGCAAGTTTAGGCCATTCATCGTCGCGCAAGTTTCCTGACCGCAGCCTCTGGAGGTCTATCCTGGATTCTGAGCACATAAGTCTCTGGGCGATCTGCTGTTTTGACATTTCAAGAGAAAAAATAGCTACAGGAAGTTTTTCTATCATTGCTGCATTCCTTGCAATACTAAGGCCAAAAGACGTCTTGCCCATGCCGGGCCTGGAGGCTATTATTATCAGGTCAGATTCCTGAAGTCCTGAAGTCTTTTTATCAAGATCTATAAAACCGGTTGAAACTCCGGTTATTCTTGATTTTTTTTCATAAAGACTAGCAACTTGCTCATAAACATCTGAAAGCACATCTTTTATAATAGAAAACTTGCTGTTCCTTATGTCATTATTTAAATCCTGGTATATGGAAAAAATAAGCTGCTGAGCCCTGTCTACAGTAAGATAAAGGTCCTCTGGAACCTCATAACCCATTACCGCTATTTCTGTGGCTGCATAAATGAGCTTTCGAAGTACAGAATTATGCTTTACTATCTTTGCATAATACTCTGAATTAGCAGCAAGAGGCATATTGCTGACCAGGGAATGAAGATATGTATTATCCCCTACTTCTTCAAGCAGTCCTTTTTTCTGTAAATAATCTGCAAGGGTTATTGTATCCACCGGCTCGCCCATCGCAAACAATTCTTTTATGCTTTTAAATATCTCCTGGTTGGCTTTCCTGTAAAAGTCTTCTTCTGCAAGTATTTCCAGTATTGCTATTACTGCTTCCCTGGATATAAGCATTGAACCGAGAGCTGATTCCTCTGCCTCAAGATTATATGGAGGTATTCTATCCAGCTTGCTTGTATCAAGTGGTGACAGTCGTGAAGTCTTTTTTACCTGATTCTGCATATTGAAAAAATAATATTAGTTACTTTTTTATTTTATAACTTCTTACAAAAATATATAACTGCAATTTAATAAATAATTTAGAAAATATATTAATTGAAGCTTATTATATCTTTATGACTATACCTCTTCGGCATCGGGCTTCTCATCATCTACAGGGCTTATTTCAGGTTCCTGAATCACTAAATCGTCGCTGATTATCTCCAATTTAATGGCAGCCTTTATTTCCTTATAAAGCCGTACAATGATATCATATGTGCCCACTTCCTTTATATGCTCTTCAAGATCGATTTTTTTCCTGTCAACCTCTATTTTTTTCAGTTCAAGGATCTTTTCAGCTATATCTTTAGTGGTGATTGAGCCATAGAGTTTTCCTTCAGGACTTGAATTGACTTTAATTGTAATTGTTATGCCATCGATTATCTCTGCTATTTTTTTAGCTTCTTCGATACTCTTTGCTTCCTTCTTGATGAGGGATTTTTTAACTATTTCCATCTGGTTTATATTTCCCTGCGTAGCAAGAAGCGCTATATTATTGGGTATAAGAAAGTTTTTTGCAAAACCATCTTTTACATTTATAACATCCCCTGCACTGCCTAATTTTTCATAATCTCTTGTAAGTATAACTTTCAAATTATCCTCCTTTTTATTGACCCCTGTTAAGTTTTCTAAAATTAGCCCATATGTCTATAAGCCCCAGAACAGGTAAAACTATTATAAAACCAAAAAACAAAAAAATTATAGCAAGTATAAATATCTTAATAGCATTCCTTATTTTGAACCTTTCCAGCAATCCCCATAAAGTCGAAGCCCCCAGCATAAGGTATAAAAAACCAAATACTATGAGCAGGTTATAACCGATTATATCGATTATCCCATCATATAGACTGCTAAATTGCGGAACAATAACACAGACAATGCCTGCAATTGCACCCCAGCAGAAATACCATGGAATATCCCATTCCTTAAATGCTGCAGGTTGTTCAATCGCGACTCCATTTCTTTTAAAAAATAAAAACGTGAAATAATAATTAAAAACTGCTGAAAGCCCGACAAAAACAATAAGAAGCCCAGGAGCAAGCTTTGGAATGAAAAGAAGGACTTCCTGGGTTTGCTTCAATAAAGCTTCCATCTGTGTGCTGTCTGCCGGAAAAAGACTCTTGTAATAATCAAGTACCGGGTCACTTGCAATGCTCTTAACATAATCATTATAAGTCAAAAGCATCTGTTTAACTGAGTTGTGATTAAATATTGCAGAATCAATAAGCAGATACAGTAATATTGAAGCTGCAAAAATCCCGAAAATACAAAGTATCGAATATATTACTTTCCTGTTTTTAGCTAATATTGACCTGTAGTAAAAGGTAATAGCTGCAATCGCAGCAATCAGTACAATCGCAAGCAGGTAATTAAAAATAAACATGATTATAATACCAGCAATTGCACAGATCAGCGCGTCCCTGTATCTTTTTAAAGATATCAATAGGGCTGCAGGAACAGGCATGAAAGCAAGCCCTACAAATCCAAAAAAAGGTAAAAAAACCGTTGCAGCAAGCGCAGCAAACGTTAAAAGAATCATAAAAACAATATTTACCTTTTTTGGGCCTGCATCATTTATATTGTCAAAGGACTCTAAAGACATAATAGCCTTAAATTTTTTAATTGGTTTTTATCTTCGATAATACGGCATAAGGGCTACTTCCCTTGACCTTTTAATTGCATCGGCTATCATTTTCTGGTGCTGGACGCAATTTCCAGTAGACCTCTTTGGCCTGATTTTGCCCTTATCAGAAATGAATTTTTTTAAAACAGCAACATTTTTGTAATCTATATAATTCACATTTTCTTTACAAAAATAACAGTACCTTTTTCTCTGCCTGAGATTCATTGCAGAAGAACTTGAAGGAGACCCCTTCCTCTCTGTTTCTTTTTCTCTGTTTGTTCTTTTTCCCAACTTAAAACTCCTTTTTACAGATTTGAACTCGAATATAATTTAAAATGGTATATCATCGCTTGTGAAATCAATATCTTCTTCAATCGGTTCCTCCCTGCCGGGTAACGGACCCGTTCCCATTTCAGCTCTGGGATTCCTGTCTATTTTACAGGTTGCAAACTCCAGACTGGGCGCAATTACATTTGCAATTATCCTGTAAGAAGACCTCTTCTGGCCATCCTTATCGTCCCAGCTTTCCTGTGACAGTCTCCCCGTCAAAAGTATCCTGTCGCCTTTTCCCAGGCTTTCCGCACAATTTTCTGCAAGTTTAAACCATGCAACGACATTGAAGAAGTCAGCTTCATTTATCCACTCCCCTGAGGCTTTATTCTGGGTTCTCTTATTTACTGCAACCCCAAAACTTACAACTGGTGTGCCATTTGGTGTGAATCGAAGCTCGGGATCCCTGGTCAGGTTCCCTACTACTGTAATATAATTAACTCCAATAGCCATGTTATCACCGCTTTCGGCTAAAAATTAATAATCCTGAAATTATTTTAGTTGGCTCTCACCGGTCTTTACAATGAGATGCCTGAGGATCTTGTCATTTATCTTATTCAGCCTGTCCAGTTCGGGTAGAACTGAAGTTTCTGAGTTAAAATAAAGAAGGATATAGAAGCCGTTATCCTGGTGTTTAATAGGATATGCAAGTTTTTTAACACCCCAGATTTCGTTTCTCTGGATGTTTCCTTTGGATTTCTCTATAACGGTAGTAATTTTTGAAATCTCTGCAGTTACTGAACCTTCATCCATTTCAGGATTAAAGATCAGCATCATTTCATAGTTTTTCACCAAATTTCCCCCTTTGGACTAAAATTCCTTTAAAAATTAGGCCCTGGATATACAGGACAGAAGGAAAACCAATAGTCACAATATTTAATTTTTCAACTATAAAGTATTCCGATGGGGATATTATAACAATTGTTAACAATATGCAATAAAAAGTTTTCGATATTATTTATCTGTGGTATTTTTACAATAAAAAAAATTCATTACCCGTTTGAGGTTCAGTTAACAGCCTTACATTATCTATCGTCCTTTACCTTGCTGTAGAGTTCTATTACCCTGTCTTCGCTGTCATCATACACAGGTTTTATATGTCCTGTATAGTTCAGGGAAGAAATATATGGAAACCCCCTGTCAATAACGACTACATTGATTGCGCCCTGCCTTTGTATAAGAGATCTCCAGCATTTTGACGGTATCTGCAGCCAATTTACAATCAATGCCAGAATAACGCCTCCGTGTGTTATTATTGCTACGCTGCTTCCGTCAGGATTTTCGGTAACTATTTTTTTTAATGCATTGTCTGCTCTTAATACCAGAGCAGAAAAACTCTCCCCATCGGTAGGAGGACTCGCATAAGGGTCATTCAGCCAGTTCTGGTAATCCTGCCTGTATCTTTCATTTATTTCCTCAAATTTCAAGCCTTCCCATTTTCCAAAATTAAGTTCACGCAAATCTTCCCTGACTTTTATATCATGGGTAGTACCGTCTGATATGATCTTTGCAGTTTCCATCGTCCTTTTCATGGGACTTGAGTATATATTTGAAAATCTTACATTTGAAAGGTATTTTTTTGCGCAGATAGCCTGCTGCTTTCCTTCCTCTGTCAGGTGCGTGTCAAGTGAACCCTGGTATCTTCCCTGCGCATTGCCTTCAGTCTGGCCATGCCTGATTAAAAAAAGCTTAACCCCCACTGCTGAACCTCAACTCTTCCAACTTAAAAAATTTATATTTATTTTTTATATCTGCCCTTATAATGTCTGGACTGGGCAATTTCGGACAAGTTTACCATCTTTTATAAATTCTTCATACAATCTGTTTAAATGATGCCTGATAATTTTAATATCTTCTAATTTACTAATTATACAATATAACCATTTACTAAAATATGGCACCCTCTTGGAGTGCCATATTTTTTATTTCTTTCAAATAGGATTATTTTAATAACCCCTGTTTAAATACTTGTTCCTGACTGGAATTTTTATTTTTCAAAGTAATAAGTTACACTTATTGAAGAATTGACTTCGATTTCCTGCGGAAATATAGTTGGCGCCATTACCTGGTCTTCAGCCTTCATTTCAGCTGTTGCTGCATATACCGGTCCCGGAAAGGATGTCATGCCTTCCGAAATAAAAAGGACTTTTTCGATTCTAAGCCCCATTGCATCTGCAATTGCTTTTGCTTTGCTTTCAGCATCTTTGGTGGCTTCTGCAATAGCATTGTTCTTGGCATCACTTTTTGCAAAATCACTGAGGTCAAAACCAATTGAAGAAATCGACGAGGCGCCTGCCCCGGTGGCGGTGGCAATTATTTCACCGATTTTTGTCAGGTCCGTTGTGCTGGCTTTAGTTATAGTCGTAGCCCTGTATGCATATATTTTTGGAGGCTGGTTTTCCTGAGAATAATCATATAATGGTGACAGGTCATAACTTATTGTCTCCAGCTTTAAATTCTCTGCATCTATCTTTTCTACAGCATCAATAACGGCTTGGGTGATCCTGCTGTTTTCATCTACTGCCTCCTGGGTAGTAGGTTTTTCGACAATGACTGCAATATCAACAAAGCCTTCGTCGGGCAGGACTTTTACCTGTCCCTCTCCTGTTACAGAGATTGTGTTTTGTATGACATTAGGACTACCTTCTGCTGCGCTAGTTAGTTCAGGAAACTCTGTTGCAAGACATCCTGTAAAGAGCAGCCCAAAAATAATGGCCAGAGCTGTCACAGAAACTGTAAGTAGCAGTTTTCTTATTTTATTATGCTTCATTTTTTGCCTTCCTTTAATTATTCTATAAAAAAATTTCTTTTACCCTGTAAAACATGGCTGTTATATTAAATATCTTCATATTAACCTTATACGATATATATTCTATGTGTCTTATTTATTATTTGAGGTATTTTGTTATAAAAAAAGTGATTTGCCACAAAGGATGATTATAAAATATATAAAAATCCGGGCAAATCACTTATTTTTTAGAATTAAATTTGAAGAACGGGACAAAAAGCAATGTTCCCGTTTAAAATATCAATTTAATATCTTTTGTAGCTTCTGTTCATGGGTTTATCTTTTTTAGGCCTTGCTTCATCTACCTTCATATTACGACCTTCGAATGCATAGCCGTCCAGAGCTTCTTTAGCTTTTTCAGCTTCTTCATTGGTGGCCATCTCTACAAAGCCAAATCCCTTGCTTCCAATAAGATTGACTTCTTTTACCTCGCCATATTGGGAAAATAATTTCTCCAATTGCTCGTCAGTAACAGAGTAGGTTAGATTGCCTACATAAAGTTTGTTACCTTGCATTTCCTTACCTCCTTTTATTATGATTTTCCCCTAACCTTCATAATATTTCATTTCAAGAGGCATCAATTAGCAACAAACTCACTCTTAATTAAAATATCATTACGCGAAAGAGAGAACTTATTATATATTGATTATAAAAATTTTGTCAAATTTTTTATAAATTATTTATAGAGCCTTTATTATAGGTTTTTTTGAAGTCGATCTCTTTATTTAATAATAATAAGAAATTAACAACTTGCGGTACAGGTGGTAGAATTTAAAATATAATGTAATTAATAAAACTTTATTAAAATATAATAATACGGGAATGCGGGGAAAAAGAACATGAAATATTTAAAAAAATATCCAGTCAGGGGTTACAGGGCAATATTTGCTGCAATACTGGTTGTCCTGCTCATTGTGGCATCATCAGTTGTATTTGGAGGCTGTACGCCTAAAATCGAAGTAAAGCTTTATTTTGCAAATTATGAGGATAACCAGGCATTCCTTAGCCCGGAAACAAGACAGATTATAAAAAGCGCTGATCTTTACAAGAATGTACTTGAAGAATTGGTCAAGGGTCCGGAGAGCGAAAATCTTTACCCTACACTCCCATCTGATGTAGTGGTTTATTCGGTAATTGTTGATAATGGCCTTGCAATTGCAGATTTCTCTCATGAAATCATCACAAATACAACAGAGATTCCCCATAGTTCGACAACTGAAATCCTTGCTATTTTCTCAATAGTGGATACACTTACAGAATTTGAAGAAATCCAGAAAGTAAGGATTACTGTCGAAGGGAAGCAGACCGGACAGATAGAGGGCCTGTATATTGAAGATTTCTGGGGTCATGTAGGCATTTATGAAGATTTTGAAAGAAATGAGCAGGTCCTTTCAAAAGAAGGTATACCGGAACAATAAACTAGCAAATAAATTTCATAACCGTCAAAGTTTATAAATGATAACAGAGGGAAAAACTTCAGTGCTTCCACAAACTGAAAATGACAGCCGTGACGTTATGGCAGGTAAAGAAAAGATCGGGTGGCTTTGCACTTATACACCCGAAGAAATAATAATTGCTGCAGGCCTGTATCCTTCAAGAATAATAGGAAATGCAAAGGCTTTAAAGGCAGAAGGTTATTTCCCGATTAATTTCTGTCCTTTTATAAAATCGTCAATGGAAGACATATTATCATCATCTTATGACTTTAAAGGAATTATATTTACTAATTCCTGTGATGGAATGAGGAGGCTTTATGACACATGCAAAAAATACTTACCCGAACTGCCTTCATTTATGCTTGATGTGCCGAGAAATAAAAATGAGTTGGCTATCGAACATTTTATGGATAGCATATCCAATATGATGGAATTTTTAGAAAACCTTACAGGCAAAAGAATCGATGAGCATTTGCTTGAAATGGCCATACAGTCATCCAGTGAGAAAAGGATGCTTTTAAAAAAGTTGTCGAACTATTATAAAAACCGTCAGGAACTTGTCGGCATACGCAACTACCATAAAATCCTTGAAAGAGCCATGACTGAAGAACCTGACAGATTTATAGAATATATCAGGGACTACATACAGGACCTGGAATACAAAATAAAAGAGAAACCGGCAGCTGGAAAAAGTGTAAACAGCCATGCGCCAGGCTTTATGGGCAGAAGTCCTATACCGGAAATTATGATAATAGGAAACTTTATAAATGACGAAAAGCTCTGGGAAATCTTTGATGAGCCTGGCTGTATGATATCTGCAGAAGATTTATGCAATTCAAGCAGGTATTTTGAGAATATTACTCAGCCAGCAGAGCTTGGCTTTCTCCTGGACTCAAGAGTAGAATCTGCCATAACAAAAAATATAAGGGATATTGCTGTAAGGTACCTTTATAAGCCTCAATGCATGAGGATGGCTGACCTTGGCAGCAAGATTTCAGAAATAATTAATAGCATTGAAAAGAATAATATAAAGGGCGTGATATTTATCAGCCAGAAGTTCTGCGACAATACCCTTTTATTTTACCCTTTACTTCGAGAAAAGCTTTCCGGATTAAATATCCCTAATTTATTTTTAGAAATAGAACATAAAAACCTTTCTTCCGGACAGGTAAAGACAAGGATACAGGCATTTCTTGAAATAATTTGATTTACCCGATTAAAACCCCGGAGGATAACTCGAGGCATTATGGGCACAACAGAAAAAATAAAAGAGAATATAAAATTGAAGCTGCAGAATAACCTTGACAGGCAAAATATCAGCAAAATACTGAACATCATTTCTGTAAAGCCTTTGATGCTTGCATATGGCGCTACTTTTTCTTCGGTATCAGATAAATATTTAAATATAGCCAGCATAAGGAGCCTTCAAAAAGCATATAGCGGAAAATTTCCGGTTGCATATGGCTCGCTGTTTTTGCCTTTTGAACTTTTTCATGCTCTTGGCCTTGTCCCTTTCCTCCCTGAAGTAATAGGCGGTTTTACGGGAGGAATGGGACTTGCCGACAAGACGCTTAAAGAAGCCTCCTCCAGGTGGTATACACCCGATCTATGCACATTTCACAGAAGCGCATCAGGCGCAGTAGAAATGGATCTTTTTCCTGAGCCCCGGTTCATAATATGCGCCAATGTTGCGTGTGACGCAGCGCAAAAAACTTTTTATATCGATGCAAAAAAATTCGGGATTGAAGATAATTTTTACCTTATTGATGTACCATACAATAAAGGGACAAAGTCTGTCAGTTTGCTTGCAAAACAAATTGAAAAGATAAGCATCGATATTTCCCGCAAACTTAACCGTAGCCTGGATATGGATAGGTTCGCTTCAACTATCAGGTTATCAAATGAGTTCAGGCACTGGGCACTAAAGGCAAATGAGGTTAGAAAAAAACTCTTATATTACCCAAAAAATTTCAATGGCTTAAATTACATTCTTCCTTTTTATGGCCTGGCAGGAACAAGGGAGGCAGTTACGCTATATAAAAATATCTATAAAGAATTAAAAAATTTCCTGGACACGCAGGAAAACATCCTGTTAAAAAATTCAAAAGGAGTAAATGTTCCGGATAACGCCAGTAGAGATATCCCTTCGGCAGGCAGGTTTGGAAAAAGTAAAAAGATCCTGTGGCTGCACCTGAAGCCCTATTATAAGAATAATATCTTTACAATGCTTAATGAAAATAATTATATAGTTGTGTTTGAAGAGATCAATAATGTTTACTGGCCTGAGCTTGACCCCGGGAAGCCTTTTGAAAGCCTTGCAACCAAGATATTATCCAACCCCTTAAACGGCAGCCTGGATAACAGGGTAAATGCAATATTGAAAATGGCTGCAGACTATTCAATCGATGGTGTAATATTATTTTCGCACTGGGGTTGCAGACACAGCAACGGAGGCGCAAGGATATTGAAAGATAGCCTGAAAAAAATAGATATCCCGATGCTTGTGCTGGATGGCGACTGCATTAACAAGAACAATTCTTCTGAAGGACAGATTATAACAAGACTTCAGGGCTTTATTGAGATAGTCAACGGCAGACACTATTGATACCAGCATATTTACAGTATAAAAAATAACCTGGAGTAATAAAATGTTCCAGGTTAAAAAATATTTCAAATCTTGTTTTAAAACTGAAAGTTTGAAAGGTATGAAATGATTACATGCGGTATAGATGTAGGTTCCGTATCGGCAGAAGCTGTCATCCTTGACAGAATAGAAGGCAGGTTTGATATTTCTGCCTATGTGATAGCTCCAACAGGCGGAGACAGCCAGGAAGCAGCGACAAGAGTATTTGAAGAAGCTTTGCAAAAGTCCGGCCTGGAGAGGGGTTCTGTTGAAGCAATTGTCGCTACTGGCTATGGGCGATTGAATATTCCTTTTGCGACAAAGAATATAACTGAGATAAGCTGTCATGCAAGAGGAGTTATCAATTTTTTTCCTGACACTAAAACAGTAATAGATATAGGAGGACAGGACAGCAAAGTAATTAAGCTGGACAGCAAGGGCAGCCCGATTGACTTTCTGATGAATGATAAATGCGCAGCCGGGACAGGCAGGTTTCTGGAAGTGATGGCAAAAGCCCTTGATATCGAGATTACAGATTTTGCTTCTATTTTTAAAAATACACCAGAAAGGGTCGATATTTCTTCAACCTGCACAGTTTTCGCAGAATCCGAGATTGTTTCGCTTATAGGACACGGAATCGAGAAGAACAAAATAGTAAAAGGCCTGGTTTATTCCATTACAGACAGAATAATATCAATGGTTGAAAGAATCGGCCTTGAAGAGCCCGTATGCATGACTGGTGGGGTTGCAAAAAACCTGGCAGTAGTAAATGCGCTTGAAGAAAGGTTAAACCTTAAAATAAATGTTCCTGCAGAACCGCAAATAACTGGCGCGCTTGGAGCTGCGCTCCTGGGCTAAAAACATTCCGGATTAATTATCCGGGTAGATTTATTTACATCTACTGCTGCTTTTTATAGAAAGCATTGAGCTTTATGTATTCATAGGTTATATCATTTGTCAATATTCTTGCAGAGCCCTCCCCATTACCAACTATTATGTTAAAGCTTATTTGCCTTTCCTTTAAAAGCCTGTTTGCATGTTCCTCGTCAAATTCCACCGACATTCCGGATTTCATCACACAGACATCACCGCAGGAAATATCAATGCTGTCAGTATCTATATTATTTTCAAAAGAGCCGATAGCTGCTGCTATCCTTCCCCAATTAATGTCTTCGCCATACATTGCAGCTTTGAATAGTATTGAATTAGCTACTTTTTTTCCAATCCCCCTTGCTTCATTTTTATCCTTTGCACCAGTTATTCTTATTTCTATAACCTTTGTTGCGCCTTCGCCATCTTCAACTACTTTTATAGAAAGGCTCTCAAGCATCATGAAAAGCCCCTGCTTGAAAGTATTATAGAGCCTTTTATTTTCCTTAGTGACCTCAATACCGCTTTCCCCATTTGCAATAATCAGCGCCATATCATTTGTACTCTGGCAGCCATCAGTTGATATGCAGTTGAAAGTCAGGTCCACGCATTCAAAAAGCAACTCGTCAAGAAGCTTATGGTCGATTTTTGCATTTGTCGTTATAAATGAAAGGGTTGTAGCCATATTTGGTTCCACCATAACTGAACCCTTTGCGATCCCACCCAAAAAAATCTCTGCGCCTTCATGCGTAAACTGCAAGGCATGCTCTTTTGGATGTCTATCTATAGTTAAAATCGCCTTTGCAGTGTTATGCCCGCCTTCATGGCTTAAATGCCTGCTGCAGTATTCAAGGCCTCTCTCAATCTTATCAAGAGGCAATTGCCTGCCTATTCTTCCAGTAGAGGAAACAAGTACATTCTCCCAGGGTATTTTCAGGTATTGGGCTGCAAGACAGAGAGTTGCTTTTGCATTTTTAATGCCCTGGTTGCCTGTACATGCATTTGCTATGCCGCTGTTTATAATGATGGCATTTATATTCCTATTTTTTGCCAATTGCTGTTTTGAGACTATTACAGGAGCAGCAGAAAATTTATTTGTGGTAAAAACCCCACTGCATACAGTATGCCCAGGAACAAATATAACGCTAAAATCCTCTTTAATTTTCCTGATTCCGCAGTGGCATGATGAAGTAAAAACTCCAGGCACTGAAGTTATCGTACCTTTTTCGACATGTATTATTCCAGATGCTTCCTTCTGTATTACTTGTTTCATATTTCCCTGCATATCCTGCCTTAATTATAAATGCCGGGGTTGTCAATTCCGGGGTTTTTTATTATTCTTTATAAAGTTTTGTATATTATACAATAATATTAAATATTATGCAATAATTCAATACTGATTTTAAATTCTTTCAAATTCTGAAAGTAGCTGCTTTGCCATTTCGAACTCCTCTTCCCTTTTTTTGATGCATCCATCAAGCTTTTTATCCAGTATCATGTCAAAGACTAATTTATATCCCCTGGAAGGCTTAAAGCGCATCGACTTAAGGTCATTTCCAGTTATTTCAAGCTTTATATGCACTAACCTTGTCAAATATCTTAATATGTTATCATAATGGTTTTTGCTTAATGTGCTGAGCAGTATTTTAAGCTCCCCAGGAGTATTCTTTAAAATTCTGTAAAGATATGAGTTTCTTACAACCCTATGGTCAAGCTCTTTTTTTAATTGTTCCAGACTTGCTATAGAATCCCGTATAACCAGCATATCTTTATTTTTTATTTTCATATCAAGGCACCATTTTTCTACGATTTCAGGTTTTTTACCTGCGAGCAGAAGTATGATAATGAGTCTCCATACTTCACACTCTTCCTCAAGATAAGCAGAAAGATTTTCAAACTTATCAAGCGCTTTTTTTATAAGTTTTATAAAATTCTCGTTAATATCTGCATCGATACCAATTTTTTTTAATGCTTTAAGATCATAGAGCCTTCTTAATGTAACCCATGGGCTGTTTTCCTGCATAATTGATATAAGCTCATCCCTTATTCTTATCCCAATCAGTTCAGATACTATATTCATCTCGATTGTCGACATTGCGAGTTTCTCCGTATAGCTATCCATTTTAAAGCCAAGGCGCTGTTCAAACCTGACTGCGCGAAAAATCCGCGTAGGGTCTTCAATGAAGCTGAGTTTATGAAGGATTTTTATGCGTTTTTGCGCAAGGTCTTTCCTGCCTCCAAAAAAATCCATTATTTCGCCAAAATTTCTCCTTCCAAGAGAAAGCGCAAGCGTATTGATTGTAAAATCCCTTCTAGCAAGATCCTGCCTGATGCTTCCTGGCTCCACATTCGGCAGGGCCGCCGGTTTTTCATAATATTCTATGCGCGAAGACGCTATATCGATATGCTGACCATTATCAAGAACAACCACTGCAGTCTTAAATTTTTCATGCGAGTCCAGCTTTGCGCCAAGCATTTCGGAGAGCCTTTTTGCAAAAAATATGCCATCGCCCTCTATTACTATATCTATATCAAGATTCGGAATACCCAGCAATAAATCCCGGACAACCCCTCCGACCAGAAAAGCTTTCATTTTCAATTCTTTTGCAATAGCTGAAACAGTCTCAAGAATTTGTGTTATCCTTTCAGGGAAAAGGCTGTACAACCTGTCTTTTATCTCAGCAGCAGAAAAATTATAATCAAAACCAGGTTTATATTTTTCGGGATATTTCAGGTAATCCCTCCCGTGCAAAAACCTCAGCACATCCTTCCTTGTGACTATTCCCACCACTTCACCTTTTGAGACAATAGGAATCCTGCCTATCCCGTTTTCAATCATGAGCCGCTGTATCTCATCAATTGTAGAAGAAGGACCGGTTGTTACTATTCCGTGGGATTTAAAACCTTTAACTGGCGCATGGGAAAGCCCGTGTTTTATGGCTTTGTCAATATCTTTCCTTGTTATTATTCCGGCAAGGTTATTTTCATGGTCAACTATAGGGATACCGGTATGGCCATATTTTTTCAGCAGCTCGCTTACTTTTGCAATGCTTTCGTCCTCGCCGACGGTCCTTATCGGATAAGACATTATATCCTTTGCAAGCACAGGTTTTAATATGTTTCTGTGAAGCGCAGACATCACCTTTTTTTCAATCTCTTCAAAGTCCATGTCTCTTATAACTGCGGAAGATGCTTGTGAGTGCCCTCCTCCTCCTATTGATTCCAGCACTTTTGAAACATCCATCCTGTTATCTTCGCTGCGTCCTACAACGTATATCTTATCTTTCATCTTTACCCAGCAAAAAACTATATCGACATCCTCTATTTGGCCAAGTTTCCTTGTAAGCACTGAAAGGCCTTCTATAAAACGCTCGGTCTCTGCGCTTGAAAATATGACTTCGGTCTCATATATTTTTAATTTTTTCAAGTTTGATATAAGCTTTTCTAAAAGCCTGTGCTGTTCAGCAGTCAGCGATAGATTTAAAAATTTAGAAATCACAAAATGGTTAGCACCTTGTTTTTTAAGGAAAGCTGCAGCCTCAAAATCTTTATATGTTGTACCGGGAAATGTAAATGAACCGGTATCTTCATAAATACCCAGGGAAAAAAGTGTTGCTTCCAGCGGGGTTATGCCTATCTTTCTTTTTTTTATAATATCTACAAGTATTGAAGTTGTGGCGCCGAAATTCCTTGTAAAATCCGCTCCATACTCAATATCCTCACTGGATTTCTGGTGATGGTCAAATATTATTACCCCTACTTTTTTTGAATCAATTATTTCTTTTAAGAACCCGAGCCTTGAAGGTATTTTTGTATCAACCATTATTATCTTCTTAATTGCTTTAAGGTCCACATCGCCGGGTTCTTTTAAAACAGGAAGACCATCTTCATGAAGTGCAATGAATTTTCTTACATTTGAATTTATGGAACTTGGCAGTAATATAACTGCTTCTGGATATATCTTTTTTGCAGCTATCATACCTGCAAAAGAGTCAAAGTCTGAACTTACATGGGTAGCAATTACTTCCATTTCAGAATCGAAAAAGTTATTTATTAATTAATGATAAAAAAATGCAAAAACGTTACGTAAAAAACCAGGAAATCATACTGGATGGATAATTTAAATTAATCAGCATATTTTTCATAGCAGACCACTTCAGAAATGGATTTTCTGCCTCGCTTTGGAGTTTCAGCATTTGGTCCTGGATATCCAATGGGAGTAAGTGCTACTACCCTTATATTATCCGGTACTCCCATGATGCCTTTGACCAGATTTTCCTTAAAGGCGCCTATCCAGCATGTTCCAAGACCCGTTTCAGTCGCTGCCAGCATGAGATGCTCAAGAGCGATAGCAATATCTACTGGGTAGCTGCTCATATAACCGCCCATTGTACCATAAGCTTCTTCTTCATTTGCGCATGCTACAATTATTAAAGGAGCTTCTGCAATAAAAGGCTGATTATTGCATGCAATGGAAAGATCGATTTTCTTGTTCTTTTCTTTAACAATGATAAGTTTCCAGGGTTGAATATTTTTTGCTGAAGGAGCTTTCCTGAAAGCATCAAGTATGTATTCAATTTTTTCAGGCTCTATTTCCCTTGGGTCATAAGACCTTATACTCCTCCTGTGAGTGATTATTTCAAGTATATTATTGAATTTACGCATTAAAACTCTTTTCCGTTTTATTGATATAAAAATACTTTTTTACAAATTGAATAAAAAAATTTGAAACGCTGCCAACATGAATATTATATTATATACATATTGCCCGATTGGATGTCAAATCACTTCATAGTTTTTCAGCAGTCCCTGCAAGGAAGTTTTACTTTTATATATATCGGAGATGGTCTTAGTTACGGTTCCCGGCATCTTTGCATTACTTATTTTATGTGAATCCACTTTCCTGACAGGCATTATTTCCATGATTGCGCTGGTTATAAAAATCTCGTCTGCTTCCATCAGATTGTAATAGTGGAGCCTCTTTTCACTAATTGCTATTTTATAATCCCTGCATATATCTATTACTGTTTTTCTTGTTATACCCGGCAGGATATTCTGGCTCAGTGGCGTTGTAAACACCTTTGAATCTTTTACCATAAAAATATTTGAAGATGCCCCTTCAAGTATGGCTCTGTCCCTGGTTATAAAAAAAGCTTCCTGGGCCTGATTTGAATATGCTTCATTTTTAGCATAAATATTCTCAAAATAACTTAAAAGTTTATGCCTGTACATATCATTGCCCATAGCCGGTCTTCTAATTGAGGTTGAAAAGACATCAATGCCATTTTCATAAAATTCTGCTGCGTACGGGGTCAATGTCCTTGCAATTATGACCAGACAGGGTTTAATTGAATAACTGAAAGCAAATCTTTTTTCATAACTATTTCTTGTCACAATGATCTTTATGTAAGAGTCTGCATTCAATAGGCCATTTGCTGATAAAAGCTTGTGTGTCGCATTTTTTATGTCTTCCCTGTTAAAATCCGGGTTATAACCCAACTGCTGCATTGAACTGAACAAACGCTCCAGGTGCATATCAAAAGCAAATAAATTACCGGAATAACCGCGCAGTGTTTCATATAAGCCGTCTCCATACAAAAAACCTGCATCATTAACTGAAATCAAAGCATGTGAAGAACGGTAATGTCTTCCATTTATATAAATAAATTCTGCCATATCAATAATATTACATGATTTTTCAATAAAATCTAATACCGGCTGCCTGTAAAAAATTCAAGCGTCTCTTTTAAAGCAACACCCTTATCAAGAGTTTCCGTGTATTCACTCTCTGGATCGGAATCTTCTACTATTCCTCCCCCAACATTATAATAAAAATCTTTGCCTTTTATAATGAACGTCCTTATTACAATATTCAAATCCATCGTGCCGTCAATGCCGATATAACCCAGAGAACCTGTATATATATTTCTTGATACCGGCTCCAGAGTGTCTATTATTTCCATAGCCCTTATTTTTGGCGCTCCTGTTATTGAACCGCCGGGAAAAGTTGCTTTTAGTATGTCAACAATATCATGGCCTTTCCTTACCTGTCCTGATACAGTTGAGACCAGGTGTAAAACCCTGGCATATTTTTCTATAACAGCATGCTCATTGACAGAAACTGTTCCGTATTGACAAAATCTTCCCAAATCATTTCTTTCAAGGTCGACTATCATATTTAACTCAGCCCTGTCTTTGGCGCTCTCCGATAGTTCCTTTGCATTGGCGATGTCCTCAAAATGGTTTAAACCCCTTGGTCTTGTGCCCTTTATAGGTCTTGTCTGTATTTTTCTTCCTTTAAGGTAAAGAAATCTTTCAGGAGATGAGCTTCCAATAGAAAATCCGGGAAAGCCAAAAAAGGCTGAAAACGGCGCAGGATTCTTGAGCCTGAGTATATAATAAAGATCAGCAGGCTCCACATCAAGCTGGCAGGCAAACCTCTGTGTCATATTGACCTGGTAAATATCCCCATTATGAATGTGCTTTTTTGCTTTTATTACTGCACTCAGGTAATCAGGTTTTGAAAAATTTGACAAAAGCTTAAGATCACCGGTTTTGTTTTTATTGTATTTCTGCGCAATATGTCTTTTTAAATCATGTTCTATATTTTTTTGGATACTATCGAGGTATAAGTATGCCTGCTTCTTTTCTTTTATTATATCCTTCACAATTTTTTCAGGCAGGCCTCCATTAAAGCCATCTTCTGTAATGTAAGACTTGATAAACAGCCATGTATTAGTTTTATGGTTAAACGCAATTAATCTTGAATAAAAAACAAGGTAAAAAACCGGTAATTCAACATCTTTTACAGCGTTTGAAGGCAGTGATTCAATAAAATTTTTCAGGTCATAGGAAAAATAACCAATAAACCCTCCCGTAAAATCAGGATAAGCGGGATTTTTTTTATTTTTTTGCCTGCTTATTTTATATTGTCCATTATTACAGGAACCAGTTTGTTCGATAAAATATTTTTCTGTTTTTTCAGCCTGATTCTCATTAAGTATTTTACGCAAAAAAGCCAGCGGGTTATCATAGTCAGCTTTTAAAGTTTTATTCCTGCCATTAAGAACTTCAGTTAAATAGCCAGGCTTCAAATTTAAAAATTCGTTTTTACTGCCCCAGCTTCTTACTGCAAAATCAGGTTCCCATGCAAGATAAGAAAAATTGGAGTATTTATTCGGGACAAGGCTGCTGTCAAGAAAACATATGAAGTCGTGTTTTTTTGAGATGCTTAAGCCATAAAATATATCCTGGGCAGGCTTATCAAGCTTTAAAGGTATGGCAGTTATTACTGTTTTCATATTTATTTTCCTATAAAATTCCTGAGTATTTGCAATCCGCAACTTGTAAGAAATGATTCAGGATGAAACTGTACTCCTTCGAGCCTGTATTCCTTATGTCTTATACCCATTATTATTCCATCTGCAGTCCATGCTGAAATTTCAAAACAATTAGGCAGGCTTTCCTGATCTATGATAAGTGAATGATATCTTGCAGCCTCAAAAGGATTTTCTACACCGCTGAAAATAGTCTTTCCGTCATGATAAATCATGGAAGTCTTCCCATGAAATACGATTCCGGAATTAATTATCTTAGCTCCAAAGACCTCGCCAATGCACTGATGCCCAAGACAGACTCCAAGTATTGGGGTATACCTGTAGAAGCTTTTTATCACCTGGCATGAATTCCCTGCATTTTCCGGTCTTCCCGGGCCAGGTGATATCACTATCTGCTCACAGGACATGGCTTCAATGCCATCTATACTTATCCTGTCATTCCTCCGGACTTTGATGTTTTCACCAAGAATGCCAAGATACTGCACCAGGTTGAAAGTGAATGAATCATAATTATCAATCATAAGTATATCTATTTTCCGCTTATCGGCTTTTTCCTTCTTTTGCATGGTGTTATTATATAATTAATTGACATTTAAAAAAAAATAATTCATTCTTTTCTTCATGATCAAGGTTGAAAATCTCACAAAAAGATTCGGCAATATAACAGCAGTGGATAGTGTTTCTTTTGAAGTAAGCTCAGGACAGATATTTGGCTTTCTTGGACCAAATGGCGCCGGGAAAACAACCACTATCAGGATGCTTGCAACCCTTATAAAACCTACAGAGGGCACTATATTTGTTAACGGGAAAACCCCTGCAAAAGACGGTGAATATATCAGGTCGATAATTGGCATACTCACCGAGACACCTGGTATGTACGAAAAGATCTCAGCTTATGCAAACCTTGATTATTTTTCAGGATTTTACGGCATTGAAGAAAAAAAACGGAAACAGAACATAGAAAGATTTCTAAAAATGTTTGAATTGTGGGAAAGGCGCTATGATCTGGTAAGCACATTTTCAAAAGGCATGAAGCAAAAACTTGCCCTTGCGCGTGCTCTTATCCATGAACCAAAGTTGCTTTTTCTTGATGAACCTACTGCAGCCCTGGATCCCGAGAGCGCTTTTATGGTCAGGTCTTTTATTGAAAAACTCAAAAATGAAAAAACAACAGTGTTTTTATGCACCCACAATCTTGAGGAGGCATCCAATCTTTCTGATGTAGTATGCATAATCAAGAACAGGATAATAAAAATATCCACTTTGGAGGAACTCCAGAAAAACAAGAAAGGCAGGAAAACAGAAATCCTTTTTGGAAGCAGTAATGTACAAGATTTTGCAGAACTTATGGCTGGATTTGATGAGATAACGGAAATGGAAAGAATCCAGGACCGCATACTTTTCTCAACCGGGAACCCTGAAAAAAACAATCCTGTGATAATAAGAAAACTTATTGATAACGGAGCAGAGATAATTTATTTCAATGAAATAAAAGCGAGCCTTGAAGAAATCTACCTGGACTTGATGAAAAGTTGATAAAGAGAATTTAATAAAAAATATCACCGGTAAATGATAAATAACCAAATGCGTCTATAAAAAGAGATAACCTGTAATGAAAAATTCGCTAAAAATCTTTAAAAAGGAAATAAAGGAAGTTATAAAAAACAGGAGCATCTGGCTGCCTGTACTTGCAATAAGCATAATGTTCTCTGTCCTTTTCCCTGCAGCGCTGACTTTCTCACTTGATTCTTTTTTAGATGACCCGGAAACTGCAAATTTTATAGCAAGAGTTTTTCAGGATACAGCCAATATACAAGAAGTATTCCTGCAGTTTATCACTAAACAATTCATGATATTCCTTCTTTTGGTCCCGGCAATGCTGCCAAGCTTAATAGCGCCAGCATCAGTGGTCCTCGAAAAAGAAAGCAACACCCTGGAACCTCTTATAGCAACTCCCATTAAAACTGGTGAATTATTGTTTGGAAAAACCCTTACAAGCATGGTGCCTTCATTTGCAGTATCATTAATCAACTTTATCCTCATTACCATTGTGGTGGATATACTTGCTTACATAAGGTTTGGCATCATACCACTTCCGACCCTGGAATGGTTTGTAGTGGCATTTATTCTAAGCCCGGTGATATCATTTATAATTACAATGGTCAGTATTATAATCTCCTCAAAGTCCACCGACATCAGGTCTGCCCAGGGCATAGGGGCATTAATTATCTTCCCTATTTATGCAATCATCGGCATGCAAATTGCAGGACTGTTTCTTCTTAATATCAGATATCTTGTGATTGGTTGCCTGATTCTTGCAGCTATATGTCCCCTGGTCCTAAAACTTGCAATAAGGATATTTGATCGCGAGAATATCTTGACCAAATGGAAAATGAAGTAAATCAAATAAAGATTACTGACTTTCAAGGTCTTTCTTCTCAAGAATGATCTTCTTTATTATATCTATTTCCCTCTGGGTAAAATCTTTAGCCTTATTATAAGTTTCTACTGTGCTATTCATCAATTCAATATATTTTTCCCTGGTAATATCTTTTACCTCTTTTGCTTTTTCTTCAATTTTATCGCTTATCTCAAGAATGGCCTTTTTGATTTCAGCCCTTAACTCTTCCCCTGTCTTGGGAGTCAGGAGCAGAGCTGTTATGGCTCCTGCTGCAGCACCGATAAAAAAACCTATCACACCATACTTAAAAGCTGAGCAACTTTTTGTAGAATCTCCGCACATCTTTATTCCCCCTTTGCATTATTCAATACATAATGCTTTTCTGTTATGATTTATTAATCTATACTCAGGATTATATCAGAAAATAAAAAAAATAAGGAAATTTAAAGAGATATACAATGACGAAGATATACAGATACCGTAAGGAAATGCAATCTGGCCTGTATATAAAAGACTACAGCCTCTCAACACTTATAAATATCCCTGCTCCAATTCTGGAAGAACTGGGAAAAATCTCAAAGCCGATTGTATTATCCTATCCTTCCCCATTTATTACGTCAATTGCAGAGAACGACCTTGTCCATGCTGAGCTTTTCATGAATCATAATAAAAATAATACACTTCTTATACTTCTCCATGGATTTTCATCAAAGCTTCACCAATTGCGTAATTATTATGATTTCATAGCCTCGGCTTTAAACCAGGGAATAAATTGCGCATTCCTGAATATGCCTTTTCATCTTCAAAGAACGCCTGCAGGAGAAATAAGCGGCGAAAGACTCATTTATTTTGACGATATCCATACACTGGAGTTTTACCACCAGGCTGTTGTTGATACAAAAAGGCTTATTGACATAGTCCAGGATAGTTTCGGATTTAAAAGGATTATACTTTGCGGATTCAGCCTTGGCAGCATGGTATCCACTATTTCTATCGCCACAGACTGCAGGATAAATAAAGGCATATTAGTCTTTGGGGGAGGCAACTGGTTTGAGATACACTGGAACAGTACGCTTGCATATATACTTAAGGGCAACTGCATGCAGGATGGTGAAATAACAAAAGAGAAATGTAGCCTTATTTACAAAGATTTCCCTGATTTTTTAAAAGAATTTAAGACCACTGACATGGAACTTATCGATTTTGAACTGAGTAAAACAGGCAGTCTAAAAGATAAGACAACGCGGAAGTGTTTTCTTTGCGACCCGCTTGCTTTTGGCCATAAAATAAGTCCTGAAAAGATATTGATACTGGGTTCAAAGCTTGACCATTTTTTTACAAAGAATTCTGTCATACAGTTACATAATGAAATAGGCAATCCAGAAATACACTGGTTTAACAGAATCCATTCAAGCGCAATACTTGCTGATAACCATGCAAAAACTTATATTTTCGATTTCATTAAAGATAATCGTTATCCTTAAACCAACTTATATTTTCTTCCAGTGTCTCCCTGATGGGTCTTGGGTCATATCCAAGCTGGAGGGAAGCTTTTTGGTGGCTTATATACGAATTCTTTTTTACAGTCTTCAGGGAATATACAGTTAATACCGGCTTGCTTCCGCTTAGCTTATAATACATCGGCGATACAAATGCTACAGCCATCGCAAGCCAGTAAGGAAATTTTAATCTTGGCGCCGGTATGCCTGTTATCTCTTCAAGATTCTTCATCAGTTCCCCAATTGTGAGCCTATGCCCGGAAAGAATATAAGCCTGGCCCGGACCGCCTTTCTCAGCAGCAAGTATATGACCTTTTGCTACATCCCTGACATCGACAAAATCATATGCTCCATCTATTATTATTTTCTGGCGCCTATTGCAGTAATCAATAAAGAGCGACCCGAGATTGGAAATCCTGAAATCATACGGTCCTATAACAGCAGTTGGACAGACAATCACCGCATCAAGCCCTTTTCCGGCAGCTTCTGTAACATAAAGGCTCGCTTCTGCCTTTGTCCTGTTATATAGTCCCATGGAACTCGACGGATCAAAAGAGAGGGTTTCATCGATTACCGGCCTGTCATCCATTTCCGTAAATGCATGGATTGAGCTTGTATAAATAAGCTTTTTTACTCTACACTCAAAACATGCCCTAATGACATTTGCTGTACCTTTGAGATTGATTTCACGCAGTTTCCTATTGGAACCTGGCATTATGGATACTTCTGATGCCAGGTGATAAACGTGTTCCGCATCTTTAAAAGCTTCCACAAGTGAATCATAGTCAAGGACATCTCCGTATGCATAATCAATATTACAATCTTTAAAGCATGCAATTTGTGAAGTAGTCCTTACGAAAGCTTTGACTCTCCTGCCCTTTAATGACAGCTCCCTTACAAGGACGTTTCCAAGAAGCCCGGTAGCGCCTGTTACTATATCCATTTTTTCAGTAATTAATCCTGTATTGCTATATAAAATCTTAAATATTTTTAAATTTACTTTTTATAAGGCTCTTTAATGCAAAATAGGATATCCACTTGCTTGGTTTATTATTTTTTTCTATATCAACAAGCATTTTGCCATTCAGCGAATAATCCATTTTCCAGCTTCCATTTTCCAGCTTTTTTTCGTTTATATATTTTAATGCATTTCTTAAATTAGAGTTTTGGCTCTTACAGCCTGCGTCCACCAGGGACCCTGCAATTTCAAGTATATCGCTCTGGAATCCTTTAGGAAACCCGAAGAGATGCCACTGTTTGCTTTTATTGTTTTTTCTAGGGTAGTTTGCTTCTACAATATCATGGCTCAGTAAGAATTTTACAGCCTTGCTTATTGTATTATTTATGGAGGAGTCCCTTTTTTCAGCAGGTATAAGGTTGAATGCCTTAAGGACTTTTACTGCTCCCCAGGGGCATTTGAACTGAGCCCTGTATTTGCACCTGAAATCATTCCTGTAGACCAGATCAGTAATAAAGGATATTAATAGCGATGTGAAGTCTTCATAAAGATATCCCAGCCTAAGGAGCATTCCCAGTGTCATTCCCTGGAAGCATATCAGGTTACCGGTGTATCTATCCCTGGAAGGAAAAGCTCCATTTTTTGACTGCATTTTGGCGACAATAAGCCTTGCAGCTTTATCTACAGACACAATATCCCTGGTAACTCCAAGCTCTGAGAGGAAGTAAACCTGCCAGTAGGTACTCTTATAAAGGGGGGTAAATGAATATTTCTCTTCCAGCCACCAGCCCTGCGGATCCTGCAATTTTAAAATCGAAAGCACCGGTTCATGTTCTTCAATATTTTTTTTTAACAACCCTTCTGTTGAAGGATCGATTTTCTCATTTAATATTTCTTTCAGTGTATATAATTTTACAGGAGGATTATCATCCTCAATTAACCATTTAATTAAATCTTTCATAGGCTGGTATTATTAAAAACAAATATAATGGCTGATGTTAAAGAACATTAAAAAGGAATTTTTACAATTATAGCAAATAAAAATATTTATTTTATATAATATTTTCAGACGTGCGAATCATTATATAGTTTTAAATGTTTTATAGAATTTATATCATGTCCCAGTACCTTTGCTGCATACCTGTCAGTCTCGAGGGCATCATAACCTCCAATAATAACACCCTTTTCAGGCTTGCAATGCCTTCCTCCCGGCAAATGGCTGCCAAACTGGCCTATCCTTCCATCTATGACTGTCATATCGATTTTAACATAACTGTTTAAGTCGACAATTGCATTATTTATCCCGACTCTGTGGACATCGCTTCTTTTATAGCTCCAGTAACCACCATAATATTTTTCAGGAAGCAATCCAACTAGATTCTTCATCCCAAGTGTCACTGATGTCAGCAGATGGTCTTTAAGGGTGGGGACAGAGACAAAAAAACCTTCAAAAATAATTGAAGGCAGGTATATCTCTTTATAAACCAGCGCACCTTTATTTTCAAGCCTGACAAGTTCGCATTTGTCAACATCCATAAGTTTTACATTACCGATACTTTCAAGGTCATAATATCCTAGGGTTTTATATGCAATCCCGGTATTGCAGCTGCCTGCGCCTTCAAGCACTATGATGGTAATGTTTTTTTTAAACCTGTTTATATAGTTTATTATCGCCCTTATACAACCAGGGTCCGTTGTGCAGGGGTGAGGTACTGCATCAAGAAGATTCGGCTTTAATATTATGATGCTTTTTTTTATTGAAATAAGAAGTTTATCAAATAATAACAGGTCAAGAAGGCTGTCTATTGAAGATTGATAGCCATTATATTCTACTGAATGCACAATCCTGTCTTTTTCCAATCCGGCTTTCCAGTTCCAATTTATTATATATAAATAAAAATCTTAAAGACAACTATTGCATAGTTTTTATCTGCTTGCTGATGCCAGGCTATTTCTTATAATATGGCGATTTTGAAACCAGGGACTTCTTTATAACCGGGCTCAAAAGCCTTATAATATTTCTTCTGAACCCTATAGTTTTTTTTATTTCAGAAAGATAGTCATCAAAAGTCCGCGTCTGGTATTGCAGGAGCTGCTGGCTTTCTAATGTATCCATCCAGTCAGTATAATATGGATTTTTAGAAAATGCACCTTCAGGCAACATCCCTATGCCATTGGTTTCCAGGAACCTGGATATGAACTCTTTCTGGTATAACTGGCATTTTTTCCCTCCCCCGATAAGCAATATCTTTCCTGCGCAGCTATTGCATCCTGCAGCATTGGCAAGTGCAAGCCCTACATCCCTGGTATGCACAAATTCAATCCTTGCATCAAGCGGTATTTCAAACAGTACCGGGTCAAATTTGCTGCCAATTGCAAGGGGTGGGACTACGCCAAACCTGGCTATAACCCATTCAATGCCTGAACTTCTGACAAGCCCTTCACATTCTATTTTATGCATGGAATAATTGTCTGTTCCAATTACCGGGTCTGCAGCTGTACGTGGAGGATTATTGCCTGAGGATGGTCCGTAGACAGAAACAGAAGAAGCAAAGACAAGCCTGGATTTTGAGTTTTGTTCTTTTAAAGCATTAAGGATGTTTTTTGTACCATTGACATTGACTGAATATGCAAAATCAGGTTTGGCTTCTGATAGCGGAGGTATTATAAAAGCAAGATGGATTATTACGTCCTTATCCTGTACTGCGCGCTTTACATCCGCATAATTCCTCAGGTCCCCCCAAACAGTCTCAACTTCACTTTCAAATTTCATTGCTTTTTTTAAATTAGCTTCATTATTGATATCAAAGCAGGTTATCCTGCGTTCAGGGTCATTGGCTGCAACAAGGTTTTCAATTGTGCTGGAACCAATATTCCCAAAAGCCCCGGTAATAAGTATTTTCATTTTACGTTTTCTCCAGTTTTTCTATGAAATCAAATGATATTTTTAGAGTTAGACGGTTAAATATAAAAAAAGTAAAATGGTCGCACGGATACCATATTACTTTTGGATAATCCCACTTTTTCCTTAATTTTGCAACATCGCTGACAGGCGCCCGGTGGTCAAAGATACCCTGGATAAGCATTATTTTTTTGATATCTATTACCGGATAAAGATAAACCGGGCAAATAAGGCCTATATATTTTTCTGCAAGCAGTTTATTAAGCCTTTCCTTTTCATTATAATCGTTTAGCGTGGATTTTCCCTTTTTGAATATAAGCAGGCTGCTGAAATCCCCAATAGTTGCAAGCGGTATTGCAAAATCAAGGTTTCTATCTATACAACTCAATATGCTGCAGCAATAGCCTCCGAAAGAAAACCCCATTGTCCCCACCTGGCTATAACCGATAATTTTTAGCACCTTGATCAATACCTGGAGTTCAATTACCGACTGCCGGAATAATTCAAATGTCACTCTGAAGTCGCTGGTATCTATAAAATCCCCGGTTTCTTTTGGGCCGGCATTTTTTCTTTCAAAGTGGAAAGGCAGGCTGTAAACAACACAATCCAGCCCCATCTTTGCATATCTACTGGCAAATTGAAGATATATTTTTTTCTGTTTAGACTGGAATCCATGAATAAGTATTATGCATTTCCTATTATGTGCCCCTGTCTCTAAACCCGGTTTTAGCGCTGTTTTTTTATCCTGACACCGGGCAAAAAAACATTCAAAACTTATGGCAGAGTCATATTTATAGAATTTCCTGAAGTCCTTAAAACATGGTTCGTAATCAGTAGTAATGGTTATATTTTGGCCGGAAACAGACAAATGGTAATCAAATTCAAATAGTGAAGCATCATAAAATATACCGGGGTTCTTCAGCAGCTCTTTCTCTTTTTCACTAAATTCCATTATGGAGGCTCCCAGGTTTTTTTTACATCCGGCCAGTTCAGGATAAAAACATTATATTACAAATCATATTCTGTTAAAATTTTGAAATAACATTTAAAATATTATGAAAATATTTTTTCATGACTTTATATGTTTTGTGATTTTCTAATAATTCTTTGCGCAAAGTGTTCAGGCTATAAAAACGGGGGTGATCAGGATCCAGCTCAATCTCTTTATTGAACCTATTGTAAGGGCATTTTTCTGGCTTTTTGGATTCTGGCTTCTCTGGAAAATACCGAACTGCAGACTCTATGAGGATTTTTTACCCGTTAAAAGTGATTCCCCTGCAGCACTTATCCACGGACTCAAGTTATCAGTTATTATTCCTGCAAGAAATGAGGAAAATACATTGGGAAATCTTTTGACTTCCCTTTTTTCACAGAAAATAAAAGCTTTCGAGGTAATAATCGTAAACGACCAGTCAACAGACAGGACGGAAGAAATAGCAAAAAACTTCGATGTAAAGATTATCAATATCGAACACTTGCCGGAAGGCTGGCTGGGAAAAGCATGGGCTTGCTACAATGGTGCCAGGCAGGCGCAGGGAGACACGCTCCTGTTTCTGGATGCAGATACCAGTTTTGAACAGGATGGCCTTGAAAAATTGCTTTCCTGCTACCTTAAGTATAAGGGGGTCATTACTGTCCAGCCTTACCATAGAATAAAAAAATTCTATGAAAACTTCGCCGCATATTTCAATATAATCATGATGGGCTCCATGAATGTCTTTACGCCTCTGCAGTCAAGGTTAAAGCCAATAGGGGCATTTGGCCCCTGCCTTTTATGTGACAGGCAGACTTACTTTTCAATAAATGGGCATAAAAGCGCTAAGAAAAAAATACTTGAAGACATAGAAATAGGCAAAAAATTCCTGAAGAATGGCATCTATGTATACTGTTTTGGAGGCCGGGGGACAATTTCTTTCCGGATGTATCCTTATGGATTGGGCAGTGTTGTAAACGGCTTTGCCAGGGGTTTTATAATCGGCGCCAGCTCTACCTCAATAATAAACCTGATACTTATTATCTTCTGGATAGCAGGCGCATTTTTCCCGATTACACTATTTTTCCAGAGTGCAATAAACTTCAATTTATTTAATCTCATAACAGGTATTGTATTTTATATTGCATATGCTTCCCAGGTCTACTGGATTGCACGAAGGATAGGCAATTTCAGCCCAATAGTAGCAATATTCTATCCTGTCTTTATGGTGTTTTTTATTGTTATATTTTTCTGGTCTTTAGTCCAGATAGTGTTTAGACTAAACGTTAAGTGGAAAGGAAGAACAATAAATAAATGATATTTAATCATTCGCATTTCTGGATAATCTTCCTGGATATTATTGTCTGGTTAGTAATACACCTTGGAGTATCTTATGCGTGCTCAAAGATACCTATCAATAAATTCAATCCCTCAAACCGTCTTTACAGGATAAAGAAATTTGAAAAAAACGGTAAGTTCTACGCCAGTTTTTTTAAAATAAAGAAATGGAAACACCTTTTGCCTG